>DATNPP010000081.1:0-5162 GCA_036703175.1 Oscillatoriaceae cyanobacterium | reverse complement strand
ACCCTCCGGGGGAGAGGGCAATGCCTTTGATCGGCTTGCCGTTTTGGTTGGAGGGGCTGTTGAGGTGACGGCACGGCGGGCGCGATGGGGCCGCTCTGCGAGCGCGATGAAATAGGCTCCCGAACCGCCGTGGCCGAGGGCGCGGGTGACGCGTTCGCAGCCGATGCCGCAAGATGCATTGCCCTCTCCCCCGGAGGGCGGGAGAGGGATGCCGAAGCCCTGTTCAGGGGCTGAGGCTGGGAGAGGGGGCGACCGCGTCCCGCCGCGGCCGGCGACGTCGCCACAACCGGCCGTCCCTGCGGCATGTCGACCGCCGCGAACGGCTCGCCGCCCAGCGGCACGGACAGCGTCTTTTCAGGCGCCTGCTCCTCGACCAAGTCGATCGCCCGCGTCGGCTGCGCGTACAACACGCCCCAATCGACCGGCAAGCGCTCGACGAAGGCGTGCGCCAGAAACCGCAGCAAACTCGCGTAATCGTCCTGCCCGCGCACGCAGATCGAGCGGGCCATGTGGGGGCGATCGCCCAGAATCGCCTTGACCATGCGCGTGCATGAGTTGCGCGGCCCCATTTCCAGGAACAATCGCACGCCGTCCTCGTAGGCCTGCCGGATCACGCGCGTGAAATCCAGCCCGCGCAGCGCCTGCTCGACGATCGATTCGGCCGCCGAGGTGCGATCGACCAGATAAGACCGTCCCAGCACGCCGCTGTAGAAGCGCACGCCCGGAGGCGGCGTCGTGTCGATCAGATGCAGTTCGCGGTACGCCTGCTCCACCGGCTTGAGCACCTCGCAGTGTACCGTCGTAACGGCGTCCAGCGGCAAAAACGCACAGCCCAAACGGCTTACGAGCGCCTGCACGGCCGCGGCGTCGCCGCCGACCACGCACTCGTTCGGCGCGTTCACGATGAGCAGATACGCCCGCGCGATGCCGCTCAAGGCGGCCAGCACGGCCTCCTTGTCGCGATCGACCACGCCCACGCGCCACTGCACCACCGCGCCGTTGGGCCAGCCCCAGTGCTTGCGGGCCGCCACGCACTCGCCGGCGAGGTCGCGCGTAAATAGCGGCGTGGCTTCCATACGCTCCAGCAACAGGTCACGGTTGCGCCAGGTGCGCGTCGCCACGAAGCCGGCCGTCTCGCCGAGGCTGTAGCCGATCACGTGCGTCGGCCGCAGGCCGAACTGGTCGGCGAGATCCGTCATCAGCGCGCCGTGCGCGACCTGCGCGAGCAACGCCGAGCGGTGGTCCCGGGACAACCGCGCCTCGGCCTCGGATTCCCAGCCGTCCGGACGCGCCAGGCCCGAGGGCGCGAACGGACCCGGCACCACCTGGTGCCTGAGCCGCGTGCACTCCAGGTCCTGATGCCGGGCGACGTGCGGGAACTGGGCCAGGGCCGTTTGGCCCATGTCGAAGTAGTGATTGCCCGAGCCCGGATAGACGAAGGCCGCCTTGCCCTGCCGGCCGAGCGGGCGCGGCGCGTAGAAGACCTGGCCGACCGCGCCGAGCGGCCGATCCGGCCATTCGGAGAGGGCGTGGCGGGCATGGGCGATCTGCGCGTGCAAATCGGCCGCGTCCCGCGCGACGAGCGCCACGGCGACGCCTTCGCCGGTCGGACGATTCTCCGCGAACCAGGCGCGCGCGTGGGCCTCGATCGGTCGGGGCGATTGGGCATCGAGCCAGCTGCCGAAGGCTTCCAGGCGCGCCAGCAGTCCGTCCGAGTCGGCCGCTTCCAGGCAGAAGGCGGCCTCGTGGCGCACGCCAAGCGGGCGATCGCGCTCGACGTCGTGTGTGTGTGCCTCGTCGTTCTGAAGGCCCGCTTCCGCCGGCTCGAAGCCCTCGAGCACCACGTGCACGCAGCAGCCGTCGACGCCGAAGGCGCTCACGCCCGCGACGCGCGGCCCGTCCTCGCGATCGCGCCACCAGTAGCGCGCCTGGCTGGGCAGCTGGAAGGGCCCGTCGAGCTCGGGGCGCACGCGCGCGAGCGGCCGCGCGGCGGGCAGCACTTCTTGATAGAGCGAAATCGCCGCGCGCGCCACGCCGGCAAGGGCACTCGCCGCGCCCGTGTGGCCGATCTCGGCTTTGAGGACTCCCAGTGCCACGGGCGCCGGCGCCTCCGCGAAGAATTGCGCCAGCGCGCTCGCTTCGAGCCGATCCTCGGTCGGATCGCCGCTGGCATGGGCTTCGAGCAAGCTCACGCGCTCCGGCGCGATGCCCGCGTCCGAATAGGCCCGTTCCAGCGCGGTCGTGTAGGCGTCGACCGATAGGGGCTCGTCCACACCGCCGCCGCTCGCCGCGCCGACACCACGCAGCACGGCGTAGATGCGATCGCCGTCCCGCTCGGCGTCTTCGAGCCGCTTGAGCACGAAGGCCGCGGCGCCCTCGCCCGGCAGCGTGCCCTGGGCGTCCGCCGCAAAAGGCCGCGGGCGCTCGGAGCCGTAGGCCCGGTGCGCGTGGGTCGCGAGCAGCGCCCGCACGTCGCCCGGCAGGTCGACGGCCCCGACGATCGCGCTGTCCAGCTCGCCGCGCTGCAGCGCGCGCAATCCCGCTTCGAGCGCCCGCAGGCCCGAGGTCTCTTCGCTCGAAAGCGTGAAGCTGGGCCCGCCGATGCGCAGCTCGCGCGCGATGCGGCTCGCGACCATGCCGCCCAGTGCGCCGATGGTGCGATTGGCGCTCAGCGCCGGTGCGAACGCCTCGCGCAAGCGCGTGAGCCAGGCCTGAATCTCGTTCGCGTCGAGCCCGTGCTCGGCGCCCCACTGGCGCGCCCGGCGCTCGAGCGCCCAGCGGACGTGGAAGGTCGTCGTGTTGAGGTCGAGCCCGATGCCGACGAACACGCCCGTGCGCTCCCGGCCCGCCTCGGCGAGGCCGGCGTCGCTCACCGCTTCGGCGGCCGTGAGCAGCATCAAAAGCTGTTGCGGCAGCATCTCGGCGAGCTCGCGGGGCGGAATGCGAAAGCGCCCCAGCGGCACGTCGAGCGACGGCAAGTAGAAGCCCGGATAACTGCGCGACAGGCCCGCGCGTCGCGCCGATTCGCTCGTCGTCACGCCCCAATCCCGCGACACGAGCCCCGGCTCGGGCGCCGTCGCCGCGAGGGTGGCCTCCTGGAAGGCCCGCAGGCTCTCCAGTGCGCCGAAGCGCGTGGCCATGCCGACGATCGCCACCGGCGTCTCGGGCACGTAGGTCGGCTCCACGCGCAGATGGCGCGATTTTTCGAGGAACGGCGGCAGCGGATTGCGCTTCGTCGCCGGCACGTGCTCTTCGAGCAGCACGTGCGCGTTGATGCCGCCGAAGCCGAACGCGCTCACGGCGGCGCGGCGCGGGCGGTTCTCGTGCTGCGGCCAGGGCTCGCCGGAGCGCAGCACCCGGAACGGGCCGTCCGACAGCGGCACGTTGGCCGCCGGCTGGCTGAAGTTCGCGGTGGGCGGCAGCGTCTGCGCCCGTAGCGCGAAAAGCGTCTTCATGAGGCCGGCGGCGCCCGCCGCGGTGAGCAGATGGCCCACGTTGGACTTGACCGAGCCCAGCACGCAGCGGCCGTCGGCCCCCCCGCCCCAGAGCTCGCGCAGGCTTCCGACCTCGACGCCGTCGCCGGTGGGCGTGCCGGTGCCGTGGCACTCGATCAGATCGACGTCGTGCGGCTGCCAGCCGGCCGCGTCGTAGGCCTGGCGCATCGCGCGCAGCTGGCCCTCGCTCGACGGCGCGAGCAGGCTGCCGTCGATGTCGTTCGACAGGCCGATGCCCGCAATCACCGCGTAGATGTGGTCGCCGTCCCGCTCGGCGTCTTCGAGGCGCTTGAGCACGAACACGCCCGCGCCCTCGCCGACCACGAGGCCGTCGCCCGCCGCGTCGAAAGGCGCGCAGACGCCCGAGGGCGAGAGCGCGCGCAGTTGGCTGAAGCCCATCTGGGTGTAGAGGCAATCGGGACGCGAGACGCCGCCCGAGAGCATGGCATCGGCGCGGTGCGCGCGCAGCTCCTCGACGGCGAGCTTGAGGGCGTAGAGCGAGCTCGCGCAGGCCGCGTCCAGCGTGTAGCTGCCGCCGCCGAGGCCCAGGGCCTTCGCGACCACGCCGCCCGGCAAGCCGGCGACGTAGCGGTTCAGCGGATGGGGCGCGGCGGCGGGCGTCGCGCCCGGAATCGCGCGCTCGAGAAAGGCCGCGCCCAAAAGCGACTCGGCGAGCTGGGAAGACTTCTCGCTGGGCAGCACGATGTTGCCGAGCACCACGCCCGTGCGTGCGTGCGCGAGCGTGCCGCTGCGCAGATCGGCGATCGCCTGCCGCGCGGCGTCGAGCGCCAGGTGAAAGAGTGGATCCAGCTGTTCGAGGAGGGCGGAGGGGATCGCGAACCCTCGAGAATCGAAGCGGAAGTCCCGAATCAGGCAGGCGCGCCGCGAGAGCACGCGATCGGCCTCGCCCGCATCCTTGGCGAGCGCGTCCTCGGGCGTCACCACCCAGCGCTCGGCCTCCACCTCGACCGCCGCCGAGTGGTTGTCGAGGATGTTGCGCCAGAAGGCGTCGAGCGAGTCGGCGCCGGGGAACACCCCGCCGACGCCGACGATCGCGATCCTGCCCGATTCGGGAATCATGACTGCACCGGCGGTTGCAGGGTGTTGCGCCGGAACGGCTCGGCGAGATTGGGATCCAGCGTGCACTCGGCGCCGCGCACCTCGGCGACCAAATCGCCGTCGAGGTCCAGGAACGCGAAGTCGGCGATCGCCTGATTGCCCTTGAGCGCCGTCACCTGCACCTGCACCATCACGCCTTCCGACGGGAAGCGCTCACGGTACTGGCGGAAGCTCGCCGCGTAGCACGGCAGACACGGCGCCTGATGGCGCTCAACGCTCCAGAGGATCATGAGCTGGAAGGCCGCGTCGAGCGCCAGCGGATCGGCGATCCAGGCGTCGCGCACGGGGGCCGTGATCCAGCGCGCGGGCGCCGGTGCGGCTTCGAGGCGCGCGGCGATGCCCGCGTCGGCGCAACCGGCGATCTCGGCGATGCCCCGGAAGAGCGGGCCGTGGAACAGCACGTCGCGATAGACCGACTCGACCGAGCGCGCGTAAGGCGCCAGTTCGAGCGGCGCAGGCGCCTCGGGCGCGTTCGGCAAGCGCGCCGTGAGCAGCACCGTCGCCGTGGCGTGGAGCGTCTGACGCTCGTCGTCGCTGCGCAGCTCGAAT
>DATNPP010000078.1:0-2680 GCA_036703175.1 Oscillatoriaceae cyanobacterium | reverse complement strand
CCAGGGGCTCGAAGCGCCGCACACCGGCGATCACGTCAAGATCGTGCAAATGACCGGCTACGGCTGGACGGACGCGCGCCGTTACTTCGATCAAAGCGGCGCGCCGGCCTCCGTTTCGACCGCCATGTCGGGTGACTCACGCGCCGCCGCACCTGCGCCCAAACCCAAGCCCGGCCCCGGCGGCACGTATGCCGTGAAGCCGCACGACACGCTGTGGGCGCTTGCCGCACGCACGCTGGGCGATCCGAGCCGCTGGCAGGAAATCTACGCGCTCAATCGGGATGTCCTGTCCGATCCCTTCGTGGTCCCCCCTGGCACGGTTCTGCGCCTGCCGGGACCCGACGCGTCCGCACCGAGCACGCCGACGCCCATCCCGATGCCCCGGTCGGTCACGCCGAGCACGCCGACGCCCATTCCCGTGCCCCGGACGTCGACGCCGCAGACGAGCGCGCAACTCGATGCGGTGCGCCAACAGGCCACGCAGATGGTCGCGAGCGCGCCGCCCCCCATCGCGCCGACGCCCGGAAGTATTTCGCAATCGGCGGCGCAGACGGTCGGCGGCGTGCCTCAAGCGCCGGCGAGAATCGCCTACGCGAGCAGCTACTTCGTTCAGCAGGCGGCACCCGTCCCGGTCGTCGCGCCCGCCGCGGATCCTCGTCTGCAGCAGATCATGCAGGGAATGGCCGCGCGCTGAGCGCCGGGACGGCCTAGTGCACGTCGAGCATGAAATCCTCGGCCGCGAGCGGCGCCGCGTCGAGGCGCCCCGAAATGCGCCCCGCGTCGTCGAAGAACAGGATCGTGCGCCAGTCGTTGCCGAAGAACTGCTGCGCGGCGCTCTTTGCCGCGGCGCCCAGGCCCTGTCGCTGCGGGTCGAGATCGAGGTCGCCGTCGTAACGATCGTTGCTCGCGAGACGGTAGCGGCCCGCCGCGTCGCGGAAGATGGCCACCGCGTGCGAATCGGTCGGCCCCCAGATGGCGACGAAGTGCCCCTCGAGGCCCATATGGCCGAGCGCGGCGAGCCAGAAGCGCGCGTAAGCCGTGCAGGCCCCGCGGCGCGCCACCACGAACTCGTCGGGGCTCAGAAAGCATGCGAGGTCGTAGTTTTCGCTGAAGGTGAAGTTGCGCTGCAGATAGCGCGCGGTTTCGGCCGGATCGTGCAGCGGCGTGAGCGCGGCTTGCAGCTGAGGCGTGGTCTCGACGGGCGGCCATTGCCAGCGCGTCTGATCGATGGCCTGCCCCGGCACGGCGCTGCAACCCGTCAGCATGGACAACAACAGACACGTGAGCAGAAACTGACGCATGACACGCTCCCCCTGTGGCCTGCCGGACTCCTGCTTGCTTTGGGGAATTTTGCCAGAGTTCTATGAACGCAATATGACACCCGGATTGCTCTGAAATTGAGCTACCGTAAGGGTTTTGGTTAATTTGCAGCCTACCATCCGCAAACCATGCGCCTTGAGGCTGGTACGGGTTCAACGAGCGTCTGGCCAGGCTGTCTGCATAGCCAGCGCGACGCGTTTCGAACATTCGATCGGGCCCGCTTGTCAAGGGGATTTGCGTACACACAAGCAAGCAACATTTGGCCCGGTGATCCCATGTGTGTACACTCGGCGCGCTTCTCGGGGAACGGGCGCAAATGATCGTCTGATCGGCTTTTTCGGATCTGAGTCGGATCTCAGATCGGATCTGAGTCGATCAGACGCAAGATCAAGCAGGGGTTGTGTACACGAAAAGGACCCCTCAGGTCGCCGCGCCGGGGTGTGCGCCGACGAAGGCTTCCGAGGGAAGATGTTGCGCCAGGCTGCGCAGCGACTCGTCCGGAATCAGCTGAAAATCCCAGGTCGGCTTGGGGGAAAGCCGACGCACGTCCAGCTGGCTCGGGGAATCCACGAGGAGTACATCGGAGAGCCGGACGAGCGCCTTGAGGGCGGCCTCGTCTTGCGGGTGCGCTTCGAGCAGGAGCAGCTTTTCGCCGCGCAGCCCGGCGAACACTTCCTTGGCCATGCGGCGGAGCGTGTCCGAGACCGAGATCAGCCCGAGCGTGTGCCCATCCGGCAGCGCTTTCACGCGAGCCAGCAGGCTTTCGGCGGCGTTGACCTGAAAGACGATCACGGGCGCGGTCCCGATCCGCGCGCGCAAAGGCGCGAGGTGGTAAACGCTCGTGAGCAGCAGCGAGCCTGTGAGCACGGCGTCGTCGAGCTGGTCCAACGTGCGCGTCTCGACGGGCATGCGGAACGAGCGCGTCAGCTCGTGCCGGTAGACGGGATGGAAATCCGCGTGCGGATCCACCACGAGGAGGCGCTCGATGCGCGGCGGGCGCAGCGCGAGCTCGAAGGCCTCGCGCAGCGCGTCGTCCCCGTGCCCGTGCTCGCGGGCCTCGGCGACGAACTGGGTCGCCAGGTGCTTGAGGGCCACTCCTTCTTTCCAGGCGCCCGTGGTCTGCTGTTCGAGCGCCCGCACGCCGCTGCCGGCCTTGATGGTCACCACGCCGTCTTGCTCGAGCGCGTTGTAGACCGCGGCGATCGTGTTGCGATGGACGTCCAGCTGCTGCGCGAGCGCGCGGACGCTCGGCAGGCGCTGGCCACTCTTGATCACGCCGGCGGCGATCAGCAGGGCAATCTGCGTGACGAGCTGGTCGTGCAGCGGGATTTCGCTTTCGCGATTGATCGAGAGCTTCATC
>DATNPP010000071.1:0-14311 GCA_036703175.1 Oscillatoriaceae cyanobacterium | reverse complement strand
GCCGTTGACCTCGCCATGGCCGCAAATCAGGCCGTCGCCGAGCGGCTGGGCGGCTTCCAGGCCGAAGTCTCGGCATTGGTGCCGGACGAACTGGCCCCACTCGACGAAGGTGCCGGGATCGAAAAGACGTTGCAGCCGCGTGCGCGCGTCCAACGAGCCCATGCGCTCGAGACGGCGGCGCATGCGCGGGTCACCCGCCTGCTCGGCTTCGCGTCGGCGGGCGAGCAGGTCGGCTTGTCCGAATGGGCTCTGGTCGTCGGATTGGGTCATGGCGCGCGGAGGATCCATCATACGCGAGGCATGTTCCCGCGACAAGCGCCTTTGTACCAGGCGAGCGTGCTCAGAGTAGACCGCCGAGCGTCACGACGTCCTTGGCCGCGTTGCCCACATCGCTCGCCGCGTGCTCGGCCGTGTGCACCGCGCCGGAGGCGAGGTTCTTGGCGGTGTCGGCGACGTCGCCGACCACCAGCTCCCCGGTGTTTACGGCGCTGTTCACCGCGTTCTCGCCGAAGTGGAAGGCGGCCTCGGCCGCGCCCGCGATCTGATGCCGGTACGTGTAGGCCAACGCACCGGCCGCCACGAGCGCCCCGCCGATTTGCAGCGGCACGCCCACGACGGCGCCGATGCCCGTCGCATCCAGCGCGGCGGCGGCCGCTTCTTCGCCGCCGACGCCGGCCAGAACGCCCGCCGCATCCGCACCGCCCACGACGGCCGCCGCTTCGGCGCCACCTTCCACGGCGCCCGCCGCCACGGCCGCGTCGGCGCCGCCTTCGACGGCACCGGCCGCGGCGGCGGCATCCGCCCCGCCTTCGACCGCACCCGCTGCGGCCGCCGAATCGGCGCCACCCTCGGCCGCCGCTTCCGCCGCGTTCGCGGCGAGCTGGCGGCCTGCGTACATCGCCACGCTCGAGGTCGTGTTCGCGGCACCGAGGGCCTTGGCCTGAAGCGTCTTGCCCGTGATCATGCTGGCGACGCCGCCGACCACGCCGGCCACCGCGCCGAGCGGCCCGGCCGCCTTGGCGATCGCCGACACGTCCTCCGAGGCACGCCCGCTCTGCAGCACGGACGTCAAATTCGCGACGCCCGACGTCCCCGTCGCCGTGCCCGATCCGAGATCCGCGAGCCCTTGTTTGACGTTGCCGTGAGCCAGCTCATCGGCGCCCTTTGCCGCCGCCAGGCCGCCGCCCGCAATGCCGAGCACCGAGAGCGGCCCCGCCAGCTTGCCGTTGACGCGCGTGAGCAAGCCTTGCTCCTCCGGCGGCGTAGGCGCCATTTGCTTCGCGGCCCCCAGCGCATCGCCCGTGGCGAGTTGTTTGGTCGCGAGCACCGAATCGCCGAGATTGACGGCGTGGCTCGTCGCGCTGGCCGCCGCCTTGACACTCGACACATCGGTACCGGCCTGCCCGATGTCCGTTGCGATCGGAGTGCCGCCACTGCCCGGCAGCGTGAGGCGCGCCGTGCCGATGCCGCCACCCACCCGGTTGACGTCCTGCTGCAGCGTCTGGCCGACGGTCTGGAACGCTTCTTGCTCTTGCGGCGCCAGACGGTTGACGTCGACATTGCCACCCGCTTTGGCGACGACGTCGCCGACCGTCTGGGCGGCCTGCTTCTGGCGCGTCGTCAACGCGGCGGCGCCGCCGAGATGCGACAGATCCTTCTGCAAGCCGTCGCTGATCGCCTGCCCCTGCGCGCTGCCCTGGCGACGCGTCTGCTTGGCCGCCTGCTCGGCGACCTGCTTCGCGACCTCGATCGCCGACCGCTTGGAAGCCTCCTCGGCCGCTTGTCGGGCCGCCGCGCTCGTGTTGTCGATCGATGCCATGAGCTCGCTCCTTCATTCAGCCGGCGGCCCCGAAAGCCGCGTCCGCCCGTAGTTCTTTGCCCCGAAACGCCCGTTTCTTGCGGCATTTAAAGAAGATTTGACACACGCACAAAATATTACGTGCTCGCCCGCCTGCTACAGGCAAGAAAGCGGGCGAAAAGGGGAATAACCACAGCAACTGATTCCCAAACCCTGGCAAGGATTGCTCCCCCTCATGCTTCCCCCGCTTCGAATTGGCGACCTCGAGATGCCCGTGCCGATTGTGCAAGGCGGCATGGGCGTGCGCATCGGCTGCTCCGGGCTGGTGTCGGCCGTGGCGAACTGCGGCGGACTCGGCACACTGTCCGGCATGGGACTGTGCCCGGTGGACACCAAGCCGTGGGACTTCGAGCGGGTCTGCTCGGAGGAGCTGCTGAAGGAGATGGCGCGCTGCCGCGAGAAGGCGCCCGGCAAGCCGCTCGCGATCAACGTCATGGTCGCGGCGACCAACTGGGAATCGCTCGTGCGGACGGCCGCCACGGGCGGGGCGGATCTGATCGTCTCGGGAGCGGGCTTGCCGCTCAAGATGCCCGAGGTCGTCGCGGGCACCAACGCCAAGATCGCGCCGATCGTCTCATCGGGCCGCGCGGCCGCCTTGATTTCGCGCGTCTGGCGCAAACAGTACAAGCGCCTGCCGGATGCCATCGTGCTCGAAGGACCGCGCGCGGGCGGCCATCTGGGCTTCACGATCGAAGAGCTGCAAAACCCGCGCCCGCTCGACGAGCTGCTGGTCGAGGTGCTGGAGGCGATCGCCCCCTACGAGCGCGACGCCGGCCGTCCGATTCCCGTGATCACCGCAGGCGGCCTCTACGACGGCGCGGACATCGCGCGCATGTTGAGCCTCGGGGCTTCCGGCGTGCAGATGGGCAGCCGCTTCGTCGCCACCGTCGAGTGCGACGCGCACGACACCTTCAAAGAGCAGTTCGTGAAGTGCCGCGAGGAAGACGTCGTGATCGTCACGAGTCCCGTGGGCATGCCGCTGCGCGCCATTCGCAACGAGTGGCTGCAAGACATCATCGACGGCCAGCGCAAGAAGTTCAAGTGCTCCTACAAGTGCCTGCACACCTGCGATCACCGCAAGGTGCAGTACTGCATCGCGGACGCGCTGTATCAGGCGGACGTGGAGGGCAACCTCTACGGCGGCTTCGTGATCTGCTCGTCGACCACGCCGCGCATTCAAGAGATCGTGCCCGTGCGCCAGCTGATCGACGAGCTGGTGAGCGGCGCCGAGGCGGCCCTCGCCGGGCTGGTCCAAAAAGCCGGCTAAGGCGTCAGCACGATGCGGCTTTGACCGTAGGTGAGGGTCAGGCCGCCGTTTCCGGTGCTTCGAACCGCCACCTGGCTGCCGTCTTGCGCTCGGAAGACAGTCTGGCCGGGCCGCGCGGAGGCGACTCGCAACGTCGTGCTGGCCGGTCCCGCGTCGCTGAGTGCCTGTACGGTGCCGTCCGCCTGTGTCTCAAAGCGCAGGTGAATGGCCTTTTGCACGAAACCGCCCATCGCCGAGGCGTTCACGTTCAGATCCAGCGTACGGGCGTCGTAGGCGGCGATCGTGGCCGTGCCGGTGAAGCTGTAACCCTCGTAGCTGCTGCCGGAGCCGATTTGCAGCGTCATGCCGCGGCGAATGCCGGGCAGATCGAAGACCTTAGGGGCGGCCGGCTTCGGCTGTGCCGGCGCGACCGGGCGCGGTGGCGGGGCAGGGCGAGGCGCAGACGGCGGACGCGACGAGAAGTGAAATTGATCGGAGAACAATCCGGGCTGCCCCAGGCGCCGGCCATTGCGCACCATCGCCGGCCACAGCGGCGCGATCGTGGCGCGGGCGAACGCGCCGCCCACGGGTCGATTCAGCGGACGCTGGGCGGAAAAGTTCATCGCACGATCCTCCGACACGCGGGCAAGGCTTCTCCCCCTATCCGAAAAGAAGACCGGCCGCTTGCCCAACGCCTGCTCAAGCATGGGTTAAGCAATTGTCGAAGCCCGGGCTAGGGCTTGAGGTGAATCTCCGCGGGGCCGTAGGCGATCGACAGGTTGCCCTTGTCGTCGCTCGTCAGCGTCACCGGGCCGCCGTCGGGCGCGCGGAGCACCACGTTGCCGGGCTTCTGCGTGATCGTGCAGAGCGCCGCGCCGACCTTGCTGGGCGTGCCCTTGGGGGTCTTGTCGTCACTGCCGCCCTTTGTGCGCTCGCCGAGGAAGCAGATCGTGCCGTCCGTTGCGCGCTCGAAGTGCAGATGCACGGGCACGTGAATGAAGTGGAAGACCTTGGCGTCCACGGTCATGTCGAGCGTCTTGCCGTCGAAGGCATTGACGGTCGCGGTGCCGCCGAAGCCGAAGCCCTTGAAACTGCTGCCCTTTTCGATCTTGAGCTTCATGCCGGGCTTGAGGCCGGGCAGGTCGAAGATTGTCGAAGCCCCGGAGAGCGACAGGGCGTCCGATGCGACCTTCGGCCCGCTCGCCGCGTTCGTCGGCTGGCCGGCGGGCTTGGTCGCGGGCTTGGCGGTCGGCTGGTTGGCCGGCAGGACGCTGTAGACGGACATCGGTCGATTCTCCTGAGCGGTGGGGACAGGCGTGTTATCGAGCCGTTAGGTCCGGAGCATTCCCAAGTTGACGCGAACGTCTCCCTAACGCACGGTTAAGGGATTGCGACGAGCCCTGCCGACCGCCAGATGGCGTCGACCTCGGCTTGAAGCGCGACGAAGTCGCCTTCGTTGTGAATCACACGGCCGGCACGCGCGACCTTCTGCTCGATGGGCAGCTGCGCGGCGATGCGACGCTCGGCCTCCTCCGGCGAGAAGCCGTCGCGAACGATCAAGCGCTCGCGGGCGCACGCGGGGCTGCTCGCGACGACCCAGACCTCCTCGACCAGATGCTCCAGCGCGTTCTCGAACAGCAACGGGATCACCAACACCGCGGCCGGCGGCGGGCTCGGCAGGCCTTGCAGCTCGGCCAATCGGTCCAGCATGACCTGGCGCACGCGCGGATGCGTCATCGCGTTGAGCTGATGCAGCTTGGCCTGGTCCGAAAACACGATCGCCCCGAGCTTCGCGCGATCGAGCGTGCCGTCCGCACGGACGACGTCCGATCCGAAGGCCGCCACGATCTCCCGGTACGCCGGCGCACCGGGCTCGACGATCTCGCGGGCGATGAGATCCGAATCGATCAGCACCGCGCCTTTGCGCGCGAGCATGTTCGCGACCGTGGTCTTGCCCGTGCCGATACCACCCGTGAGGCCGATGATGCGCATGGTCACTCCGCGAAATTGGCGCGCAGCACACGCAGCCAGTTGCCGCCCAGGATCTTCGCGAGGTCCGCCTCCTGGTAGCCCCGCTTCAGCAGCGCGGCCGTCAGGTCCGGCAAGCGGGTGACGTCCTCGAGGCCCTTGGGCACCTCGGCGATGCCGTCGAAGTCCGAGCCGAGGCCGACCACGTCGGGACCGGCCAGCGCGCACATGTGGTCAATATGCCTCACCACCGCCTCGATGTCAGGCGTGGTCGGATCCAAAAAACTCGGTGCGAAACAGACGCCGATCACGCCGCCCTGGGCTGCGATCGCCTTGATTTGCGCGTCCGTCAGATTGCGCACGTGATCGTGCACCGCTTTCGCGTTCGAGTGCGAGCAGACCAGCGGCTTGCGCGAGATTTCGAGCACGTCCCAGAAGCCCGGCTCCGCGATGTGCGAGAGGTCCACCACGATGCCGAGGTCTTGCATATAAGAGACCATCGCCTCGCCGATGCGCGTCAGGCCGCTCGGGCGATCGCTCACCTTCACGCCGTCCGCGATCTCGTTGCGCCCGTTCCAGGTGAGGCCGATCATGCGCACGCCGGCCGCGTACAGCGCCTCGAGATGGCGCGGCGAGCCCATACATGGCGCCGCGTCTTCCAGCGAGAGCATGAAGCCGAGCTCGCGCACGTCCAGATCCGCCTTGGTGCGCACCTGACGCAGCTTGCCTTTGCGTTGCTCCTGGTAAAAAGCGCCGATCTTCTCCATCGCACGCGCGAAGGCGTCCTTGCCGATGCGCTCCGGCTCGTTCCAGCACGTGAGCGTCTGAATGCCCATGCCGGCCTGACGCAGGCGCGGCACGTCGATGTGGAACATCGAGCCGCCCTCGGCGAAGGGATGGCCCTCGTCCACCACCAGCGTCAGCGTGTCCGCGTGGCCGTCGACGACCGTGTGGCGCTGATGCAGCGCCAGGGCTTCGGCGTGGTAGGATGAAATCTCCGGCATTGGCTTCTCTCGCTCGATTCTAGAGGTTGTATGTGGTCCAGGCCCCCCGCCGCCCTCGCTGACGCCCTCGAACCCTGGTTGCGCCCCCCGGGGCGGATCGGCCTGGCAGTCGAACACCTGGAAACCGGCGAGACCTGGGCGATCGACGACCGGGAGCTGCCCGCGGCGAGCGTGATCAAGGTGCACCTGGCGATCGCCGCCTACCAGGCCGCCGAACAAGGCAAGCTGGCGCTGCTCGAAGCGGTGGAAGTGCCCGCGATTCCGGACGACGACGAGGCCGAGTTCGACAACCTGGGCCGCGCGCCGGCCGGCACGCGCTTCACCTGGCGCAAGGTGATCGACCGCATGCTGACGGCGAGCGACAACGCCGCCACCAACGTGCGGCTCGACCGTCTGGGCCCGGATGCCCTGGTGCCCCTCTGCCGCGCGCTCGGATTGGCGCACACGGCGCTGAAACGCCGCATGCTCGACACCGCGGCGCGCGAAGCCGGGCGAGAGAATTCTACCACGGCGATCGAAACGGCTACGGTGCTTGCGGCCTTGTGGCGCGGCGAGTTGCTGAACCCGGCGCACACGGCCGAGTTGCTCGCCGTGCTCGGCCAGCAACGCGATCGCGACAAACTCGCGGCAGGACTGCCGGCGGACGCGGCTTTCGCGCACAAGACCGGGGAGTTGCCCGGCTATCGCCACGACGCGGGCATCGTGGGCTTTGCGCCCGGCGTCGCGCCCACCTACGTGCTCGTGGCGTTCGCCGAGGGCGGTCCTGAAATGGATGCGCGCGTCGCGCACGTGGCGACCACGGTGCACGCGTTTTTCGCCGCGCGGCACGACCGGGCGATCGCCGCCCGCGAGGCCCTCGCGGAAGCGCGGAGCGCCTTGATTCCGGATCCGCGTCTGGCCCACGACGCATGGGAGATCCATGAGCTCGGCGCAGGCCTGGTGCTCACCGGCAAGACGACCGTCCCCGCGCGCCTCGAAGGTATTGACGCGGCGATCGAGGCCCGCGTGCTCACGGGCGAGCCGGGCGTCGTGAGCGTCCCCTGCCTGCAATTGCGCAGCGGCCCCGGGCACGCGCAAGAGCTCGTGAGCCAGTTGCGTCTGGGCGATCCGCTGACGCTGCTCGAGATCGGGCCGGACTGGACGCTGCTAAGAGGGCCGGACGGCTACGTGGCTTACGGCAAGACCAACAATCTGCTGGCGACGGCGGAATGGACACCGGACCACAAGGTCGTGGCGCCGCTCGTGCCGGCGATCGCCGAGGACGGCACGGTCGTCCAGCTGTCGGCCGGCAGCCGCCTCACACGCGTCGGCACCGGTTTCGCATTGCCCGACGGGCTGGTCGTGCGTGTGCCGGACGACGCCGTGCGGCCGCTCGACTGGGTCGGCGACGTCCCGCAACTGCTGGCCTTCGCGCGCCGATTTTCCGGCATGCCCTACCTCTGGGGCGGCGCGAGCGGCTGGGGCGTCGATTGTAGCGGATTGGTGCAGCTCTCCTACTTCGTGGTGGGCGTGCAGTTGCCCCGCGACGCGGATCAGCAGCAAGCGGCGCTGCCGCCCGTGACGGACCGCGCGGATCTGCGGCCCGGCGATCCGGTCTTCTTTCCCGGCCACGTGGGCCTCTACCTGGGCGACGGCGAGTTCATCCACGCGACCGGTCGCGGCAGCGTGCGCCTCAACAGCTTCGTGCGCACCTCGCCGCGCTACGACACCTGGCTCGACGAGCACTTCGCCGGCGGCGGGCGATCGCCCCTGGGCGCCGGCGTGTTGGAGCCGCGCTGATGGTCAAGGCCTACGCCTACAGCCCGTCGCGCCTCGCGACGTATCAGGGGTGCCCGCGGCAGTACTACTACCGCTACGTCATCAAGGCGCCGAGCAAGCGGCACGCGGCGCAGAGCGTCGGCATCTCGCTGCACGGCGCCCTCGAGGCGGTGCAGCAGGCGGGTGGCGTGGTCGAGACCGGGGTCGAAGGGGCGATCGCGCTATTGGCCTCGCGCTGGGAATCCGACGGTTTCGCGGACAAGCGGGAAGAAGAAGCCGCGCGCGTGCAGGCCGAGGCGATGCTCGCGGCCTACCTCGCGCGCCATGGCGTCGGCGAGGGCACGCCGATCATGATCGAGAAGAAGCTCACGGGCCGCTACGCGGACGTGCCGCTCTTGGGCATCGTCGATCGCGTCGATCGATTGCCCGACGGCACGCTTGAGCTGATCGACTACAAGAGCGGCCGCGCGGCCGCCCACGAGCCCGCCGTGCAGCAACAGCTCGCCATCTACCGCTTTCTCATCAAGGAGCAGCTGGGCGAGTATCCGGCGCGCGTCGCGATACATCATCTGGCCGCGAACACGCGCGTCGCCGTGGATCTGGCGCCGGGGGACTGGTCCGGCCTGCTCGAGCGCGCGGCGCAGAGCGCGCAGTCCATCGAGCGCGACGAGGATTTCGACCCGCGCATCGGCTCGTGGTGCCAGCGCTGTGACTACAATCGGCGCTGCATCCCGTTCCAGCGCGCTCAGATCGAATCCGCCGATCAGGTCTGATCAGCCCGCCAGTTAACAGTTTGCGCCCTTTTGACAGGCGCGCGGCCGTGCGTTACCATAGAGATTAAATCAACTTTAAGAGCGCATTAGGTTTTCAACAAGGGGTGTCGTATGGCCCGTTCGATCATGCTCAAGGCTTGTCTCGCGGCGTTCATGGTGCCGGCGATCGCCGGTTGCGGCTACCACCACATCGGCCCGGTCGATGCGGGAGCGCTCGCGGCCTCGCAGCCGATTGCGCCGGCGCAGGTCTACCCGACGCAGACGCTGCCGACCGCGCCCTCGGCTTACTTCCCGACGCAAGCCGGCACGGTGTTCCACTACACGCGCACCGACGCGACGCAGGGCGCGTTGGGCATGCGCACGATGACCATCGGCGCCGCCGGCGGCAGCGGCGTGAGCCTGACGAACCTCGTGAGCGACGCCGCGAGCACGGGTGACGGCCAGAGCCAGTCCTCGGACCTCACGGGCAGCGTCGCCACGAACGGCCAGGTGCTCACGGCGACCGTGACGAGTGCGGACACCGCCAATACGCTGATGAGCTTCCAGCTGCAAGGCCCTCTGCAACCGGGCCGCAACTGGAGCACCCGATTGGGCATCTGGAACTGGAACTACGTCGTGCGCAACCCCGAGAGCGTCTGGTCGCCGGCCGGCAACTTCCAGTGCCTCGTGGTGCAAGGCAACGCGACCCGCGCCCTGATGGGCGCGCTGACGCAGATTCAGCAGACGATGTACTTCGCGCCCGGCGTCGGCCTCGTCAAGGTCGAAATCAAGTCGCAGAGCGAGTGGGGCAACGGCAACGACGGCCGCACCATCACGGAGACGCTGGCCTCGGTCGACCACGGCTAGTTCCTGGCCCACGACCTTCCTCAGAACCTGCCGCCGCGACTCGTCGGGCGGCAGGTTTTTCATTGGCGGCGCCGGGCGGCCCTTCTTTTAATAAACGATTAAATCACGCACGCTTGCCGGTCACGCGAGGTATAAATCCACGGAGTGTTTTCACCATCGTCGGAGGACCGCGCATGACCTTGAACATCGGAAACGACGGGCAAATCCCCTCGCGCAAGCTGAAGGGCAACCTGCCGTCTCAGCCGGGCGCCGACGGCAACGCGGCGAATGCGGAAGAGATTCTCAGGCTCGGCGGCGATCAGCTCCAGCTCTCGGATCCGAACGGCCGCACCAATCCGTCTCACGGCATTCCCAAGGTCCACAACGACTGGATGTCGGCGCCCAAGTTGCCGCCGGCGGGCCCGGGCGGCCAGGTCCACAACGCCTGGGAGTCGGCACCCAAGCTGCCGCCTTCGGGTCCTGGCGGCCACGAGCCAATCGGCCGCCCCGTCAACGAGTGGGTATCAGCCCCCAAGCTGCCTCCGGCGGGCCCCACGGGCGGAATCACCAACGATTGGGAATCCGCGCCCAAGCTGCCCCCTGCGGGTCCCGGCGGCCACGCGCCCATCGGTCGACCTGTCAACGAATGGATGTCGGCCCCCAAGCTGCCGCCTGCCGGCCCGACCGGCGGCATCACGAACGATTGGGAATCGGCCCCCAAGCTGCCGCCTGCGGGTCCTGGCGGCCATGAGCCCATCGGCCGACCGGTCAACGAGTGGGTATCAGCCCCCAAGCTGCCCCCGGCGGGCCCCACGGGCGGAATCACCAACGATTGGGAATCCGCGCCCAAGCTGCCCCCTGCGGGTCCTGGCGGCCACGCGCCCATCGGCCGCCCCGTGAACGAGTGGGTTTCAGCCCCCACCCTGCCGCCTGCGGGCCCGACCGGCGGGATCACCAACGACTGGGAGTCCGCGCCGAAGCTGCCGCCGGCCAATCCCGGCGGGCAGGTTCACAACGCCTGGATGTCGGCGCGGGAACTGCCCCCGCAGCAATAGATGTCGATCCTCCCCGTCAACGTTCGCGAATCCAGCACCACCCTCAAACAGCTCCATCGGGCTCTGATGAACGAAGGCAGCTACGAGCGGGATTGGAGCCTGCTGGATCGCGAGGCGATTGCCCCCGACGTGCTCGCCACGATGATCGAGGGCTGGCGTGAACGCCTCGCGGCCGAATACCGCTCAGCCGCGATGGCCTCCGAGTTCCAGAACCTGTTGCTGCGCTGCGGCGCGCCGCTCGACATGGTGGGCGTGATGGGGCGCATCACCCAGGACGAGGTGCGCCACGTTCACCTCTGCGCGGAAGTGATCGAGGCGCTCGGCGGCGATCCGTCCGTGCCGATCTCCGAGCCTTCCTTGCGGGTGCCCGAGGATCCCAGCGTCTCGCTCAAGCTGCACCTGCTGGACCTGACGGTCTATCTCTTCTGCATGTGCGAGACGGTCTCGTCCCATCTGCTCGAGACCGCCGTCGAAGGCGCCGAAATTCCGCCGCTGCGGGCCGCCAACCGTCAAATCGCGAAAGACGAGCTGCTGCACAAGCAATACGGCTGGCTCGCCACCGCGGCGTTCATCGAGGACATGGGCGACGAGGCGCGGACGTTCCTGCAACGCCGCATGCCGGATTACTTCCCGGTGCTCGAAGGGGCGTTCGCCTCGGGCACGCCCGCGCCCGACGAGCGCAGCGACCAGCGCGCCTACGGCATCCTGTCGCTCGCCGAGACCCATCGGGCCTTTTACGAGGCGGTCGAGACGGACATTCTGCCGAACCTCGAGAAGCTGGGCTTTCCGGCGACGGCCATCTGGCAGAATCGCAAGGCGAGCTGAAGCGGCCGCTTCGGCCCTAAAACGCGGGCGTGCGCTTCTCGCGAATCGCGCGGATGCCTTCTTGCAGCTCCGTGCCGCCGAACGCCTTCGCCTGGGCCTCCGCCTCGGCCGTCAGGCCATCGATGAGGTCGCGCTCGGCGTTGCCGCGCAACAGGGCCTTGGTCGCGCGCATAGCTTGCGGCGCGCCCTGGGCGATCTGGGCCGCGACTTGGCGCCCGGTCTCGAGCAACTCCGGCCGCGGACAAACGCCGTTCACGAGGCCCAGCGACAGGGCCTCTTGCGCGTCGACGGTCCGGCCGGTGAAGAGCAGCTCGGCGGCCCGAGCGGCGCCCACGAGACGCGGCAGGGCCCACGTGCCGGCCATGCCGGGACTGAGCCCCACGCGCACGAAGTTGACCGAGAGCAAGGCGTCGTCGGCCGCGTAGCGCAGGTCGCAGGCCAGCGCGAGGCACAAGCCGGCGCCGGTCGCGCGGCCCGCGAGCAGGGCGATGCTCGGCATCTCGAGGTCGCGCAAGGTCAAAAACTTCGTGTAGAAATCGCGCATGTCGTCCACGAGCTCGTGCTCCGGGCGGCGGCTGTTGTCGATCAGGAAATCCAAATCGCCGCCCGCCGAAAAGGCGCGCCCCTCGCCCTGAACCAGCACGCAGCGCAGGGTCGGATCCGCATTCAGCTTGGGCACGAGCGCCCGAATGGCGTCGCCCATCGCGTGGGTCATCGCGTTCAGCTTGGCGGGACGGTCCAGCGTGAGAACGCCGATGCCGTCTGTTTGCTCGTAGCGGATCGTCTCGCTCACGCCTGGCCCCTTTCGATCTCGCCCTGCGCGACGCACGTGAGCGCCACGTTGGTGAACTCCACGAGCTGATTGCCGATCTCGTTGCGCGCGGCGACGAGTTGCTCGGCGCTCGCGTCTTGAATGAGGCCGAGCAGCGAGAGGCGCTTGAGCAGGCGATCGCTCACGGCGGTGATCAGCTTGGACCAATCCTCGTCGCCGACGCAGCCCGCGAGGGCTCTGAAACGCGCCTCGACGGCGGGGGAAATCGATGTGGGCTCGTCCATTCCTTGCCTGCTTTCTGAAGCACCATTTTAGCATTCACGCCCGCGCCTCCGGCGGGTAGAATAGGCGAATGCGTTACGCCCTCCTCGCGTTTTTGAGCCTGAATGCGTGCCAGCTTTCAGCCCCCGGCCCGGCGGCTGCCGGCGGTTCGAGCACCGTCGCGACGCCCCCCGCGTCGGCGAGCGCCATGCCGGCGACCACGCTGACGTCGGGGGGGCCCTCCGTCACGCTAGCCGGGCACACCTGGAAGGCCGAAATCGAAGACACGGACGCCGCGCGGGAACAGGGCCTGAGCGATCGGCCCTCCCTCGATCCGGACTCGGCGATGGTCTTCACCTGGGGTTCGCCGCAGCAGGTGCAATTCTGGATGCACGGCATGGAATTTCCGCTGGACGTCGTGTTCGTGCAGGGCGGCAAGGTCGTGTCCATCACGGCCGAAGCGCCTCCGTGCCCCGCGAGCGGGACGTGCCCGACCTTCGGCCCGGACACGCCGGTCGACTACGTGGTCGAAATCAACGCCGGGCAGGCGGCCAAGTATGGTGTCAAGGACGGCGTTTCCGCCTCGTTCACGCGCTGAAGCCCAGGACCCGGGCGGATTCGATGGCCGTACGGGGCTGTCAAATCCGCATTAAGTGTCCGTCAAACGGCGAACGCCCGGCTGCCTGGCAGGGTACAAGAACAAGAGCTTGCAAGGAGCGATTCCCGTGACGACGCCAACTCGTAGCACCAGCGGCTCAGACGCCCTCTCGCTGACGAAAACCGCCCGCCAGACCAGTGGCGCGGCGGTCGTCAACAAGATGAGCGCGTCGATGCCGATCGCCGATCGCTACGAAATCGGCCACGAGGTCGACAGCGCGGACGCGATGACGCCGGGCCACATCGTGCCCCTGCCGCCCGTCGTGCCGACGACCGCGGCGGCCGGGGAACTGACCATCACGCAGCGCACCGTGCCCGGGCTCAAGGATGACCATGTCATTAAGTTGCCGAGCCAGCAAAGTCGCATCGGCAAGCCCGTCTGGTCGGCGATGGAGCGCTATCCGAATGCCTCCCGGCGCTTCATCTCGGCGTGGGGCAATTTCCTGGAGTTCGCGCCATCGGTCTTGACGCTTGGCACCTTCGCCTACAGCACCTACTCGCTCGCCGAGAACTGGAACAAGATGTCCTGGCAGCAGCGCACGCTCAACACGACGGCCACGACGGCAACGGGTGTCGCAGGCGGCACGGGCCTAGCCGCCGCCATCATCAAGCACATGGCGACCGCGAAGGTCCTGGCTGCGCAAGCGCCCGCGAGCACGCTCGACGCGAGCAAGGCGTTCGCACATGCCGCCGTGCTCGGCAAGCTGGCCATGGGCTCCGTGGGCGTCGCCGGCACGATCTGGACCGGCATGGCGGTCTACAACGATTTCAAAGATAAGTCCAAGAACAATATCCAGCGCAGCATCTCGGCCGGCTCTGCCGTCATGATGACGACCGGCACCATCCTTCAGTTCTTTCCCCACGCCAAGCTCTGGTGCTACGGTTTTATGGCCGCCAGCGTTTTGACGACCCTCGTCGGGAAATGGTTGGATCGCTTCGTCTTCGACAAGAAGAAAAAGACGAAGAAACAGATGGTGTTCGGCGTCCTCGCCACCGCCACCGAAGGCACCGCCTTTGCCGCCGACCAGTCGAAGGGCCGCGCCAAGCATTTCGCCAAGCCGCTCGACAAGCTCGACAAGTTCCTGGTCAAGGAGAGCGGTGGCTAGCGACCACGGCAGCGGCAAACCCTGATCGGACGCGACACCAACCAGCATTGCCCTCTCCCCCGGAGGGTGGGAGAGGGATATTTCACCGCCGTGCAGGCGGTGAAATCGGGAGCGGGGGCGACCCCAGGCCAGCTGAAATTCACGTCAGTGCCACAGGGTGCGGCCTGGAAGCGGTCGCCCCCGCTCCCACCCACAGCCCCTGT
>DATNPP010000058.1:0-4202 GCA_036703175.1 Oscillatoriaceae cyanobacterium | reverse complement strand
CCAGGGGGAGGGGGCTCACAGGCGAGGCGGGCGTTCCTCGTCTTCGGGCTCGGCGCCCCGGAAGATCGGGCCCGAGGCGGCCACGCGGTTGGCGAAGCTGGCCCACAGGGACACCGCGGCGACGATCACGCCGATGATGATGCTGTTGCTCGTCGGGGTCATCATCTCGTTGAAGCCGTAGATGTACGGCGAGAAGATCAGCCAGATTCCGAGAAACAGGTTGATCCAAGACGCCCAGCCGTCCTGCGGATGCCAGAGCACCAACGCCGACAACAGGGCGATCACGACGCCCATCACCACGAAGTTGGCGGTCGCATAGTGCAACGCACCGAATCCCAACACAAACGGCGATATGATCAGCCAAATCCCAGCGATCACGTTGATCCAGCTGGGCACCTTCGCATCCGACATGCGCCACCTCCTTCGGTCCTGCTCCCCTGTCAGGATCTTAGGTCCAGCCGCAAGCGCGCTACAACGGACGCTCGAAAGCAAAACGGCCGTCCTGCAGGACGGCCGTCGGCGTTACGGGGCTTGATCGTCGCCCGGATCGGGCGCCGGCGCGGTCAACATCGTCGCGCTCAGGTTGTTCTGGTAGTCACTCAGGCCGATCTGCGCGAGCTTGTTCACCACGGCGGGATCGGTCACGATGACGCCGACTTCGCGGTTGTTGTCCAGCGAGTTCGCGCTCAGGTTCTCCGAGCCGACGAAGGCGCGCTGGCCGTCGACGACGATCATCTTGCCGTGCTGAATGAGCTTCTTCGTGAACACCAGCTTCGTGATGCCGGCGTCGTGCGCCATCTTGGTCTCCTGCGCCACCGTGTCGCCCATGCAGGGGTCGGGGCGCTGGTAGGAGAGCATCATCGTCACGTCCACACCCGCCTTGGTGCGGGCCGCCATGTGGGCCATCACCTCGGGATCGGAGATGAACTCGAACTGGATGATCATCGACTTTTGAGCCGAGTCGATCAACTGCAGCAGCTTGGCCCGCGAGTTGTTCGGGCTCACCACCAGATTCGAGGGGCCCGGCGTGTAGGTCATGCCGTTCCAATCGGCGTTGAAGATCTTGGCAAGCTCGGCCACATCACGCGGATCGGCATCCGCCAGCTCGTACTCGCGGTTCTTGGTGAACGCGGCGCCCGTGAAGTTGCAGGTCATGATGTAGGCGATCTTGTTGTCGATCACCATCGACTTCTCGTGGGTGTAGACGAAGGCCGGGCTCGCGAACTTGACGCGCACGCCCCCCGCGAGCAGCGCCTGCCGGCCCTTCGAGTTGAGATCGAGCTGCTGAGGCGTGTTGCAGTCGGGCGCCTTGGGGGGCACGAAGGGCTGCACCTCCAGCAGGACCTCGACGTCCACACCGGCGTGAGCGCGCGCCACCAGGGCGTCGATCAACTTGGCGGAGTCGTTGCTGTCCGTGAACAGATACATCTCCAGGTGAATCGACTTCTTGGCGTTCTCGATCGCGGCGAGAATCGGGGCGACGCCGTTGTCCGGCGTCACGAACAGCTTGTAAGGCGAGGCGCCCGTGCGGCCGAGTGCCTCGAAGCCGGCCATGCTCTGCCCGTTGGCGAGCCACGGGCCCTGCGAGCCACAGCCCGTCAGGGTGGCGAGGCCCAAGCCCAGCGAGAGAACGAGGTTGCCGAGGCGGCGCGTCAGAGCGGTCATGCCGTTCCTTTCCGGTTTTGCGAGTCCTTGGCCGGCCATTAACCAGCTGTTAAGGTTATAGCCGCTTCGAGCAAAAACTTGCGGCTCTCGGCCAACTATTTCGCCGCCCAGTCGTGCGCCGCGATCTGGGTCATCTTCTGGACGATCGCCGGATCCGTGACGATGACGCCCATCTCGCGGTTGTTGTCCAGCGAGTTCGCCGTGAGGTTCTCGGAACCGAGGAAGGCGCGCGCACCGTCGACGATGATCGCCTTGGCGTGCATCTGAACGCTCTTGGTGAACTCGATCTGCGTGATGCCGTTCGAGTTGAGCAGCTGCGTCTCCTCCGGCGAGGTCGTGTCGACCTCACCGGGATACGCCGCACCCAGCATCACCTTGACGTCGACGCCGGCCTTGACGCGCTCGCCGACGGCCTCGGCGATCGCCGGATCCTCGAAGTACTCGAACTGGATCATCAGCGACTTGTGCGCGGAATTGATCAAATTGAGCAGCTTGCCACGCGAGTTGTCCGGGCTCTCCACCAGATTCGGATCCTTCGGCGTGATGGGCTTGCTCAGCCAGTCCGCGGCGAAAATGTGCGCCACTTCGGACACGTCGGCCGCCGTGCGATCGACCAGCACGTACTCGCGGTTGCCGTTGAACGCCGAGTTCGAGAAGTTGCAGGTCATGATGTAGGCGACCTGGTTGTCGATCACCATCGCCTTCTCGTGCGTGAAGCGAAAGCGCGGATTCGCGTAAGACACGCGCACGCCGCCCGCCATCAGCGCCTTGATCGCCGGGATGCTGGGGTTCGGCGCCGGCTTGCCGTCCGGGCCCGGCACGTAGGGGCGGCCCTCGATCAGCACCTGCACGGGGACGCCGGACTTGGCGCGGTCGACCAGCGCCTGCACGATCTTGGCCGCGTCGCCGTCCATCGTGATCATGTAGGTCACGAGCTGCACCGACTTCTTGGCACTGTCGATCGCCTGCAGAATCGGCGAGACGCCCATGTCCGGCTCCACCAGCAGCGTGTTCTCGCTGGTGCGATGGCCGTAAGCGCTCAGCTGGCTGGCGGCGAGCGTGCCGGCCGGCAGCATGCCCGTGCTTCCGCAGCCCGCCAACAACATCGGCACGGTGAGCAGCGAGAGCGCGAAGCGGTGGAGCGATTTAGCCATTGAAGAACGTCCTCTCCGTCGATGGGCGTGTCTTTAAGGTAGGCTAACCTAACCTTAATATTTCTCTTATAGGGATTCGGCTGATAATCTTGTGTCAAAAACACAACTTTTTTTCGAGAGGTGTTAATGGGAGCGCTGGAAGCGATCGCCGCGGCGATCGCCCGCGAGAAATTGCTGGCGCCCGGTGAGCGCGTGCTGGTCGCACTTTCCGGCGGCCCCGACTCGATCCTGCTGCTGCATGCGCTGCATGAATTGGGCTATTGCGTCGGCGCCGCGCACCTCGATCACGGCATGCGCGAAGGCTCCGCTGCGGACGCGGATTGGGTCGCCGCCCACTGCGCCCAAGCCCGCATTCCATGCACGATCGAGCGGCTGATCGTGGCGCCCGCGAGCGAAGAAGCCGCCCGCGAAGCGCGCTACGCCTTTCTGTTCCGCGTCGCGATCGCCGGGAGCTACCGCGCGATCGCCCTCGGGCATCAGGCCGACGATCAGGCTGAGACGTTGCTCTTTCGCCTGGCCCGCGGCACCGGCATCGCCGGCCTCGGCGGCATCGCGCCGCGCCGCGAGGCCCGCGTGCCGCTCGTGCGCCCGCTGCTGGATCTGACGCGTCGTGAGGTGATCGCGGCCCTCGAGGGCGCAGGATTGCCCTGGCTCGAGGATCCGAGCAACCTAAAACTCGATTTCGCGCGCAATCGCTTGCGATCGCGCGTGCTGCCCGAGCTGGAAGCCGTGAACACGCGCGCCGTCCCCCACAGGGCCCGGCTCGCTTCTCTGGCAAGAGAAGAATCCGCCGCCGAGGAGGAACTGGACCGTCGGCTTGCGAAGTATTTCATGCGGACACCAGCACCGGGCCTGGGCGAGTTGGATCGGCCGACCCTGTTGGCGCTCCCACTCCCGCGTCGGCGGCGCATGCTGAGGCTCTTGGTCGAGGAGCTCGAGGCCATGCCATGGGATGCCGACACGATCGAACTGGCGCTCGCGATCGCCGAACACGGCGGCAGCGCGGATCTTCCCGGCGGCTGGCGCGTTTCGTGCGAGAAGGAGGTGCTGGTGCTCGATGGCCCGGGCGAAACGCCCACGATTCCCTTCAACGGGCCCGGCCCGCAGCCCACGCAGCGCTGGGGCTGGCGGATCGAGGCGCGCAGCGGCGCGACCTCACGATCGGCGGGCCCGCTGTGCGTGCGCTTCGATCCGGCCGCGCTGCCCGGCGGACTGGGCTGGCGATCGGCGCGTCCCGAAACGGATCGTTTTCAACCGTGGGGTCACCGCCGGATCCGCAGCCTACGGCACTTTCTCTCGGCTTGTAAAGTTCCGTTGCGCCAACAGAGCCGCTTGCTCGTGTTGGCGGACGCGGAGGAGGTCTTTTGGGTCGTGGGGCTCCGT
>DATNPP010000056.1:0-2696 GCA_036703175.1 Oscillatoriaceae cyanobacterium | reverse complement strand
TCTGCGCGGCGGCTCGCCGTTTCCGCGGGATCCGCAGACGATCGAACTCTTCGCCGCCGCGGCCGAGGCGAGCCCCTTTCTGTTCCCCGAGTACTTGCCGCTCAAAGAGTGGCGCACGCGGCTGCAGCAGGCGGCCGAGCTGGCGCTGGACAAGGCGGACCAGGGCGTCTTTCTGCATCTGCTCGGCAAGATCGAGCGCCACTTCGACAACCTCGCCGTCGGCGAGGCGAGCTTCGAGGAGCGTTTGCTGAAACACTTTCTGGCGCGCCACTTCGGCCACCCCACCCCCGATGCCGAGCTCGACGACGCGCTGGCCTATCTGCCGCCGCTCGAGCAGTACCAGCCGGAGGTGCGCGCGTTGCTCAAGCGCATGCACGAGCGCGGGCTGTCGGTGCGGGCGCTCGCGTCCGCCATCGGCGGCGACGAGGCGACGCTCTTCGCGATCGCCAACGGCCAGATGCGCTTGAAAGAGGGTCCCATCAAGCAGAAGCTCTGGGCGCTTCTGGATCTCGCGGAGGAGCCGGCATGAAGCGTATTCTGATGGCCGACGACGATCGGAACTTCCTCCTGGTCGTTTCGCGTTATCTGGCCCAGGCGGGCTTCGAGGTGTGCACCGCCGCGACCGGCCAGGAAGCCGTCCGCATGGCGCGCGCCGAGCGCCCGGATCTGCTCGTGCTGGACGTCGCCTTGCCGCTTCTGAGCGGCGATCAGGTGGCCGAGGCGCTGCCCGAGCTGCCGATTCTCTTCGTGTCCGGCCGCGACCTCGATCGCCTCGGCGGCCTTTCGGGCGATCGCTATCGCTTTTTGCGCAAGCCGGCGGATCTCGACGAGATTCTGGAGCAAGTCCAGGCGCTGCTGGGCGCCTAACTGGCGAGCGGCAACCAGATTCGAAAGGTGGTGCCCGCCGGGGTGCTTTCGACCGCGATGCGGCCGTGATGCAGCTCGACGAGGCCTTTGACGAACCAGAGGCCGAGCCCGTTGCCGCTCGCGGCGGAGGTGCCAGCGGCGTAGCGCTCGAACGGATTCGCCTGGCGCTCGGGCGGCAACCCGGGGCCGGTGTCCGCGATCGCGAGCGAGACGCCCGGTCCCGCGAGCTCGGCGTGCAATCGCACGCCGCCCTGCCGCGTGAACTTGATCGCGTTCGTCAGCAAATTGAGCACGATCTGCTCGATGCGGCGCTCGTCTCCTGAAACGGCCGGCAGCGCCGTGAAAGCGGCCTCGTCCCAGTCGAGGCTCAGCCCACGGTCAGCGGCCAGGGCGGCGAGCATGCGCACGGCGTCGCGCACGGGCTTGGCCAGCGCGACGGGGCGGGGATTGAGCACGAGCTTGCCCGCCTCGAGCTGCGCGCTGTCGAGAATGCCGTCGATCAAGCCCATGAGGCTGCGGCTGGCGTGCTGAATGCCCGAAATCGCGGAGGCCTGGTCGTCGTTGAGCGGCTCCATCAGGCCCTTGAGCAACGCCTGGCAGCTCACCTGAATGCTCGCGAGCGGCCCGCGCAGATCGTGGCTCGCGGCCTGGAAGTACTCCGCGCGGACGCGATCGAGATCCTGCAGATGACGAATCACGTTCTCGGAGTTCTCGAGGCGTTGAATGTAAGCTTGCTTGCGTTGCAGCTCCTGTTGCAGCGCGTGGTGCAAGCGTGCGCCGTCGAGGGCGACGGCCGCCTGGGCGGCGATCGCCCCGAGCATGCGCAAATCCTCGGCCGTGAACGTCCCGAGCGCCACGCGCGAGTCCACGTACAGCGCACCGAGCAGGTTTGCGCCGACCAGCAGCGGCACGCACATCACCGAGCGCACCTGCAGATCCTGAATGCTGGCCTGTGCCTTGAGCTGCGCGTCCGAGAACGTGTCGAGCACGCAGGCCGGCTCGCGCGTGGCGAGCACGCGCTCGACGATCGTCCGGCTGTAGCCTTCCACCACGCCGAATTGCCGCAGCTCACGCCCGTGCTGGAGCAGAATCAGGCAACGCTCGGCTTGTGTCAGCTCGAGCGTGAAGCTGCGCACCTGCTTGAGCACCGCGTCCACGTCATGCGTCGTGCCGAGCGTATGGCCGAGCGTGAGCAGCATCTCGAGGCGGCGGCTCTTGTGTACCAGGCGCTGCACTTCTTCGGGGCCGCGCATCTCGCAGAACGGATGGCGCGCCGGGTGCAGCGAAAAGGCTTGTCGCGCGGCCGGGCTGCCGAGCGCCTGCGTGAGCTGCCCCAACAGCTCGTGGCCACGCCGGCTCAATCGCTCAGCCAGCAGCTCCTGGCCGCTTTCCATGTACACGAGCGCGAGGCCCAGACAGCACAGAGCGAGCGACTCGGGGGACCGCTGCTTTTCGGCGACCGCGTAGGCCGAGGCCAGCTCGGCGCCGTCGCCCACGCGCCCGGACTGACGCTCGGCCAGGTGCAAATCGAGCAGCAAGCGCACCTCGAGCTGTTGCAGCCCCTGCGCGCGGGCGGACGCGAGCGCCTCGCTCCAGGTCTTCTGAGCGGCCTCGAGGTCGCCGCGGCGCCACGCGATCCAGCCCGCCAGGCGCCGCGCGCGCGGCGGCTCGCCCGTCGCGCCCTCGCGCAGTCGCGCGAGGGTCCGCTCGGCCGCGTCGAGCTCCTCTTGCCAGATCAAAGCCTCTGCGAGCAGCCCCAACGCCCAGCTGCGCGTCTCGGGGCCGGTACCCTTGTCGATCAGGCCCAGACCCAACTCGGCGGCGCGGCG
>DATNPP010000026.1:0-14459 GCA_036703175.1 Oscillatoriaceae cyanobacterium | reverse complement strand
GGCCGCAGATGCAGACGGGGCGATCGCTCACAGCCAGCGCTCGAACCAATCGACCACCGCGCGCACCGCACGCGTGCTCGTCATGATCGTGAAGTGGTTGCGCCGCGGAATCAGCGCGCAGGACTTGGGTCCGCTGGCGTGCTCGTAGATGTCGCGCGCCTGCCAGGACGGCGTGATGTTGTCCCACTCGCCGTTCACCACGAGCAACGGCGTGTCGCCCAGTTGCGTGGCGTTGCCGAGCGGATCGAGCTGGTGCAGCACGCGGTTGATCACGTCGATCGTGCCCGGATGCAGCAGCTCCATCTCTTCCGCCGGATGCGCGAGCGTCGGCGCCACGCGCATCGCCGAGTTCAAAAAGGCCAGCATGTGGTTCGGGGTGGCCTCGAAGCAGGAGCCCAACAGCTCGGGATTCAGCGTGCCCAGCATCTCGAGCACCTTGTCCCAGTCGTCCATGCTCACCCAGTGCGGCGTCGAGACGGCCGCCACGCACTTCACCGCATCGCGGCCGGCCGCGTTGATCGCGCAGGCACCGCCCATGCTCACGCCCATCAAGCCGATGCGCGCGGGATCGATCTCGGGCTGCTCGCGCAGAAACGCCAGCGCCGAAGGCACGTTCTCGGCGATGCCGCCGGGGCACAACGGGCGCGGATTGTCGCCGTGGCCGTCGAGCTCGAAGGTCATCACGGCGAAGCCGCGCTGCAGCAACGCGCGAATGAAGAAGTAGTACGGCAGCACCTTCTCGGCCGTCGTGCCGTGCGCCAGCAGCACCGTGCCGCCGTTGCCCTGCTTGGGCAGAAACAGATGCCCGGGGCTGGTGTGTTCTCCGATGGGCACTTGCAACGACCGCACGCGGTGGTCGGCGTCCACGCCCGGCCGAAGCAGGCGTGACGTCGGATCGACGTCCAGTGGAATCGCATGCCGGATCACATGCACGAACCCGCGCCAGACCGCGGTGCCGGCATCCGGCTGCAATACAGGTTGCAAGGGCTGCTGAAGCGGGTTCAGCATGGTGCACTCCTTCGCGTCATTGCGATGCCCAGCGGCGTCGATGGGCTTTTCAAGGATCTTCTACCCGGTCCACATGCTATTGAACCAGATAGCGCGCCATTCTCAAACAACGAAGCGAGAATTTACGTCAGGGACGCTCATGCGCGGCGAGTTCGGGTAATGATGAAAGCGTGCCCATGCTTCATACTTCGCATTCGCCCGCCCCGATTCCTGCCAGCATCTGTCTTGCCGGCCCGGACGGCGCCGGCAAGACCACCCAGGCCGAACGCCTGCTGAACTTTCTCGCGCGCCGCGATCGCCCCGCGCGCCTCTGCACGATCTGGGATCTGTTCGAGCACGCGGGCCCCGACGGCATTCCTTTCACTTCGCGTCGCGAAATCGACGCCTTTTTGAGCGGCTTGCATCCCGACGCGCGGGCCATGTTCTTGCACATGGCGATGCGCGAGGCCCTCGACCGCGCCGTCGAGGAACGCGGCGACGCCGTTTTGGTCATCGTCGGCTATTGGCCGAAGTACAACGCCACCGAGCGCGTCTACGGCGCCGACGCCGCGTTGCTCGACGCCCTGGCGAACGCGTTTCCCGCGCCCAGCCTGCCGCTCTATCTCGACGTGCCCGCCGAGACGGCGCTCGAGCGCAAGGCGATCGTCTCCGCCTACGAAAGTGGCCAGGCGGGCCGGGCCGGCTTCGTGGACTTTCAGCATCAGGTCCAAGCGGCCATGAGGATGCTGCTCGACGCGAGCGGCCTGCCGTGGCGCCGCCTCGACGGCACCGGCACGCCGGACGCCGTGGCCGCCGCCATCGAGGCCGAAGTCGGCGCCTGGTTGGCGTCCGTATGATCGTCGTCGTCAACGCCAACGCCCACGCGGGCAAGGGGCTCGCGCGCTGGCGGGCCGTCGAGCCGCTCGTGCAGGCGCGCTATCCGCATCGCGCGGTGCTGTGCGAGACCGAGGCCCAGGCGCGCACGGCCGTGATCGCGGCCTGCGCGTCCGGCGAGGCCGTCATCGCCGCGGCCGGCGGCGACGGCTGCGTGAATTTGGTGCTCAACGCCGTGATGGATCCCGAAACCGACGCGCCGCGCCATCCGATCGCCCTGGGCGCGATCGGCCTCGGCAGCTCGAACGACTTCCACAAGCCGCGCAGCACCGAGCGCGACCTCGGCGGCATACCCGTGGCGCTCTCGCCGACCGCCGGCAAGCGCATGGATCTCGGCCGCGCGGACTGGATCGCGCCCGGCGGCGAGCGCGGCACGAGCTACTTCCTGCTCAACAGCAGCATGGGCGCGACGGCCGCCGGCAATTACGATTACAACCACCCGACCGGCCTGCTGGCTCTCTTCAAGGGCCTCAACACGGATCTCGCGATCCAGTGGGCCACGTTACGCACGATCGCCCGCTTTTCGAATGTCTCGGCGACCATCGAGGTCGACGGCCAACCGGTCGCGACCGGCCCGATCAGCAACCTGGGCGTGATCAAGCGCCAGCACTTCGCGGGCGGCATGCGCTACGACACGCCCGTCACGCCCGACGACGGTCTGTTCGACGTGAACCTCTGCGCCGGCATGAGCCGATTGGAGTTCATACGGGCCGTGATGGCGATTGAAAAGGGACGCTTTACGGGCTTGCCGAAGACCCACCATTGGCGCGCGTCACAAGTGCGCCTCGTGCCTGAAGCGCCCGCTCCGCTCGAGCTGGACGGCGAGGTCCGCCTGATTCAGGAAGTCACGTTGCGCGTCGTGCCGCGGGCGATCCACGTCTGCGGCTGAAAGGAGCTTCAATGTCCACGTTGCACGCCGCCGTCACGGGCACCGACGGCACCGGCAAGACCACGATCGTGCGCCGGCTCGCCGCCCGCTACGCGGCGACCCCCGGTGAGCTGTACGCTTTTCGGGCGCCGCAGTACCACGAGGATCCGAACCTGCCCTTCGGCCGGCTTTCGCGGGCAATCGACGACTTGAGCGTGCTCGGCGATCGCCTGGGCAACCCCCTGCTCAAAACGGCGGCGCTGTTCCTGTCCATGACCCTCTACGGCGACGTCGCGCGCTTCGTCGAGGAGGCCTACCGGCCGCGCGTGCTGCTGGCCGAGCGCCAGTGCCTGGCGGACAGCCTGACGTACGCGCGTTTTTACTTGCCCTATCTCAAAGCGCCCCTCGATCGGGCATCGCTCGAAAGCCCCATCGCGCAAGCCATCGGACCGGCCTTCGACGAAATCGAAGCTTGGCTGCCGGTCTTCCAGGCGCGCGCGGATGTTGGATCCTGCAGCTTTTGGGAACTGCCGCTGTACCTTCGTTCGCTCTTCGAGGCCCCCGTCGAGCGCCTGGTGCCTCGCTTGCAGGCGCTGTACCATGCGGCGATCCCGGAACACGTCGTGCTGCTGTCCGTGTCTCCGGAAGCCCTCGTGGAGCGTCTCGCGAGCAAGCAAGGGGCGGCTGAGGCCCCCAAGGAGCTACACGAGAGCGCCCAGGTGCTGTCTATGTTTCAGGCCGGTCTCAAGGAGAGTTGCGAGGCCCTGCGAGCGTTTGAGCCTCGTCTGCGCGTGACGGTGATCGACACCAGCAAGCAAACGCCCGAGATGACCGAGGCGGAAGTGTTAGCGGCGCTTGCTGCCGAAAAAGCCGTCAAATAGCTTGTCATGCGCGATCGCGGCGTTTCGCGCGAGCTTTCAGGATCGAAAAACGCAAAAAAAATTGAAAAATCTTCAAAAAGGGATTGCCTGATTGACGTAACCGCAGTAAAATAGGCCCATCAAACAGAGCAACGGCTCCAAAAACCGCGCCGGAGCGGCCTTTCGAGCTAGTGCTATATTCGCGACACGGTCCTTTGTATGTAAAATTTGACATGGGGCCGGACCTGTGAAAGGAGAGGACGCACATGAACAAGGAAGATCTCGTCAGCGCGGTTGCTTCGAAGACCAAGCAGAGCAAGAAGCAGACCGAGGCCGGCATCCAGGCCACGATCGAAGCCATCTCCGATGCGCTCTCGAAGGGCGACAAGGTGACGTTGGTGGGCTTCGGCACCTTCCAGGTGCGCGAGCGCGCCGCCCGCGAGGGCCGCAACCCCCGCACGGGTGCCGTCCTGAAGATTCCCGCGAAGAAGTCGCCGACCTTCACCGCGGGCAAGGGTCTCAAGGAGACCGTCCTGGCCGGCAAGGGCGCCAAGAAGCCTGCCGCCGCCAAGGCCAAGAAGTAAGCTTCTCGAGAAGGCCTCCGCGCACCGCGCGGGGGCCTTTTTGTTTTGTTATAATCCGAGTCTTCGGGAGGTCGCCTTGCCCATCACGACCGTCGGCGCCTTGATTTTCGATCCGCGAAACCACGTGCTGCTGGTGCGCACGCACAAGTGGCGCGGCCTCTGGGGCGTGCCCGGCGGCAAGATCGAGGAGAACGAGGCCATGGAAGCGGCGCTCGTTCGTGAGATCAAGGAAGAGACGGGCCTCGACGGCTGGGACGTGCGCTTCGCGACGGTGCAGGATTGCATCCAATCGCCCGAGTTCTACAAGCCGTCGCACATGATTCTGCTGAACTTCACGTGTCGCTCGCCGGGCGGCGCCGTGAGCCTCAACGAGGAAGCCAACGAGTTCGCCTGGGCCAGCCTGGACGAGGCGCTCGGCATGGCCCTCAACACGCCCACCCGGCGTTTGATCGAGCAGGTGCGCCATGGCTGACGCGTTGCCGCAAGGCCGCTTCCTCGAAGGCCGCGTGGCCCTCGTGACGGGCAGCGCGAAGCGCCTGGGCCGCACGCTGGCCGAGGGGCTCGCCGCACTGGGCGCGCGCGTGGCCGTGCACTACCGCCACAGCGCGGCCGAGGCCGACGAGGTTGTCGCGGGCATTCTGGCGCGCGGCGGCCAGGCGGCGGCGTTCAGCGCGGACGTGACGGATCCGGCCGATTGCGAGCGCCTGGTGGCTGAGGTGCGGGCGCACTTCGGCGCGCTGCACGTGCTCGTCAACAACGTGGGGGACTACATCGAGCGCAACGTGCTCGAGTTCGAGCCGGCCGACTGGCGCGCCATGATCGACTCGAATCTGCACTCGGCTTTCTATATGTGCCACTTCGCGCTGCCTGGAATGCGCGGAGAAGACTACGGCCGCATCGTGAACATCGGCTTCGCCGCGACCGATTGCCCACAGGCGAACGTGAACGCGACGGCGTATGCGATCGCCAAGGCCGGCGTCATCACGCTCAGCAAGTCGCTCGCCGTCGCCCTGCGCGAGTCGCCGATCACGGTGAACGTCGTGTCGCCGGGCGTGCTCGAGAACTCCGTCACGCATCCGCCGCTGCGCGACGTGCCCAAGGGGCGCTGGGGCCAGCCCGAGGAGATGCTCTCGGCGATCGCCTATCTGCTCAGTCCGCAAGCCGACTATGTGACCGGCCAGCACCTCGAGGTGGCCGGCGGTTGGGCGCTGTGACGCGCTTTCTGGCCCATCGCGACGGCTGCCCGGCCTGCGGCGGCCGTTTGCTCTTTCAGCATTGCAATCCCTGCCATCGGCTCTTCGTGCAGTGCGAGCGCTGCGAGGCCGTCAGCGCGGACGTGCGCGCGCCGATCGCGAACGCGTCTTCCACGCCGGAGCATCCCGTCTGCCCGCGCTGCGACGGCACCGCGATTCGTCCCGCGACGCGCTCGGACCTCGAGGTGCGCGGGCTGCTCGATTGGCTGCAACCATAACGCTTGGCCAGTTCTTAACCTAACCTTAGCGGATCCCTAAGAAGAAAACGCGGCGCGTCCTCGATAAGGGAATCGGTGGAATCCCCCGAGAGAGAGGAGAGCCTCACGGCGCGCATGCTAACAGAACGCAAACATCTCACGACCGCCCTTCTGGGCGCCCTGCTCGTCGTCGGCACCCTCGCCGGGTGCGGGCAATCCCAGCCGATGATGCTCGAAAGCGCGAGCCTGGCCGCTGCTCAGTTCGACGCGCTGCATCACCATTCCAGCTCGAATTCCCAGCCATCCAACGGCTCCAAGAAGCTGAACCTCGTCACGATCGAATGCACGGTCGTGAAGCTGCTGCCGGCCGACAACAGCGGCTTGCCTCACCAGGTCTTCAACGTGAAGGACTCGGAAGGCACCATGCTCGAGGTGGACAACGACACGCACTACGGCTCGTTCGTGCCGGGCTTGAAGGTGGGCGAGCAACTCACGATTCGCGGCGTCGAATACCACGACACCAACAAGGACGGCATCCACTGGACCCACCACGACAACGTGGAAGGGGACGCGGGGTTCATTCAGACCCCGGACGGCCGCAAGTACCAATAAGACGAGCGCCCCTCCTCGGAGGGGCGCTTTTTTGTTTTTCTAGCGCCCGGCGAGGCTCAAGCGCTCGGGAAGCTTCAGCAGGCGCTCTCGGGCCGCCTGCAGCGTCTCGGCTTTCTTCGGGAAGGCGAAGCGCACGAAGCGCTCGCCCATCTCTTTGTGATGACAAAAACTGGTGCCCGGCACCGCGGCGACTCCGATCTCGTTCACCAGGAAGCGCACGAACTCGGTGTCGGTCATGCCGAAGCGGCTGATGTCCGCGAGCATGTAATAGGCCCCTTGAGGTAGCACCGGATCGAGGTTCGCCTCGGTCAAAATCGCGTGCATGAGCGCACGTTTCTCGGTGTACTTCGCGAGCAGCTCCGTGTAGTAATCCGGCCCGAAACCGAGCGCCGTGACGGCCGCCGTTTGCAGCGGCGCGGGAGCGCCCACGGTCAAAAAGTCGTGCGCGCAGCGAATGGCCTGCGTGAGGGGCTCGGGGGCGATCGCGTAACCGAGCCGCCAGCCGGTCACGGCGAAGGTCTTGGACAGGCCGCTGATCGTCACGGTGCGCTCGGCCATGCCGGGCAGGCTGGCGATCGAGATGTGCTCGCCTTCGTAGACCATGTGCTCGTAGATTTCGTCCGTGATCGCAAGGGTGTCGAACTCCTGGCACAGCTCGGCGATCGCCGTGAGCTCCTCGCGATTGAAGACCTTGCCCGTGGGATTGTGCGGCGTGTTGATGACGATCGCCTTCGTGCGCCCGTTGAAGGCCGCGCGCAATCGCGCCGGATCGATCATGAGCTCGCGGCCCACGAGCGGCACGTACCGCAGCGTCGCCTGGCTCAGCACCGCATCGGGCCCGTAGTTCTCATAGAAGGGCTCGAAGACGATCACCTCGTCGCCGGGGTTCACCACCGCGAGCATGGTCGCCATCATCGCTTCGGTGGCGCCGCAGGTCACCGTGACGTGGCGCTGCGGATCGACCTCCGGAATGCGGTTGAAGCCGCGGGCCTTGAGGGCGATCGCCTCGCGCAGTGCCGGCGTGCCCCAGGTGATCGCGTACTGGTTCACGTCCGCCATGATCGCCTGGCATGCGGCCTCCTTGAGGGCCATCGGCGCCGGAAAGTCCGGAAAACCCTGGGCGAGGTTGATGCCGCCCACCTGGTTGCAAAGCCGCGTCATCTCTCGAATGACGGACTCGGAGAAGCACTGCACGCGATCCGCGAGTTGAGGGCGCATCATCAACCTCCTTCTGGGACTCCGCTCGGAGTCGCCGCTTGCTTTACTTCGCCAGCTTGGCGGCCGTCCAGCAGCGGGCCCCGTAGACCGCCGCGATCCAGAACGTGCCGAGCAACGCGCCGGCAATCACGTCGGTGGGCCAGTGCACGGCGAGCACGAGGCGGCTGAAGCCCACGAACGCGGCGAATCCCACGAGGATCAACGCCATGATCCAGCGCCAGATTTGACGCGCTTCTTGGCTGACGACCCAGACGGCGAGAAAGCCCCACAGCGCGAAGGCCATCGTCGTGTGGCCGCTCGGGAAGCTGAAACCGTGGTCCTGCACGACGACCGGGAACATGGTCGGGCGCGGGTTGTGCATCAGCTTCTTGAGCACCTCGCCGGAGCCCGCGCTCAGCACCAGTACGGCGGCGAGCGTCCAGGCGTCGAGGCGCTTGCGGTTCACGAAGAAGACGCCGGCGATGATCAATCCGAGCACCAGCGTGAGGATCGGCGAGGCGGCCTTCTGGAGAATGGCCGAGAGGTGGACGAGCAGGTTCGTGGCGTGCGCGTGGATGTCGAGCAGCGCCTCGGTGTTGGGCGTGGTGACGGCCTGCTTGTGGACCTCGACGCTCACGTCCGCGAGGCCTGCAGCGCAAAGCACGGCCACGGCGGCCGGGGCTGCGACGGCCGTGTTGGGCGATCGCCGGGTCATGGAACGAGGGGCGGACAGGTTCTGGTCCATTTTGGCGGATCTCCGAAAAAGGGCGGGACGACGAGCTAGACAGCATAGCGTACCCGACAAAGGCGATCAATGATCGCCGATGCTAGCCCTCCGAGCGGGGTTGTGGTAAAATTCTTCCCATCCACGGTGGCTGTGGTGAAGTGGTTAACACAGAGGATTGTGGATCCTCCATTCGCGGGTTCAAACCCCGTCAGCCACCCCTGAATGTAGAAAGCTCCTGATCTGATAGGTCAGGGGCTTCTCGTTTTTGAGCATCGCAGGCGTAGACGCAAGCAGGGCTTAGGGTTGGCGGTCGCTCGGTTGGAACTTGCCGTCTTTCGATTTGAAGTTCGAAAGTACGAAATTCAGCACGTCACGCTTACGTACGGCGTTCGCTGAGAATAGCTCTACTAGGCGGTTGGCATGAATTCGAAAGCGCGTACGGCGAACTCGGCATACTTGGCGTCCGCCAGTTGGTTCACAACGCAAGCCGTACGGCCCCCTAAGATAGCTCAGGAAACCAGATGGCAGCGCGATCGTCGCCCAGGGCGTAGGCCGTTCTGTCCGCATAGCAGGTGCCAACCCAGGCGCACACGAGAGCGTCTAGTGAGTCCTCGAAGCGCTTGAGGTGGCTCATGCTGCTGATCTCGCGGCAACCCGGAAGCGGAAGGTCGATCCCAGTGATCGCCGCTTGCAAGCCCTCAAGTAGCTTGTGGAAATTTCCCAAGATGTTCGAGCGCCTGGCGGCGGGGGCTAGGTCCGGCCAATACCTGCGGGCCTTGCCAACCTTGTACTCGAAGCGGCGCTCGAGGCACAGCAGCGTCAAGATGGCAGGGTGCGGATAGACCTCGATCAAACGTGGAAAGGCTCCCGGGAATTCGTGTGCGGCGGCAAGCGGATAGCCGAGGTGAGCGCACCCTGAGGTTAGTGTGGCGCCGATCGGTCCCGGCCGTTCGGCATTGGGACTGTGGGCGCTGCACCAGCGTGAGCCGAAGGCGGTGGACACCTCATTGTCAGCCCTCCGACGTCCAACTATTGGGTCGCGTGATAGGGGCATATCCACGGCCACCACATCTGGCCGCAGACCACCGGAAAGTACGGTCGCGGCGTCCAGCAATTCGCTCACGTCGGGGATGCTTCCCTTGAATCGACTCGCCGCCCAGTTCACGGTCCGACCATCCGCGAGGGCGATGAATGCGTCGTAGCTCGGTGCGATAGCCACGCAGCGCCACTCGCCCTGGCCTCCGGCGACCATTGCGACTCCGCTCGGCGCGTTTGCTGTCCAAGCGGCATCAATTCCAAGGACGATCACGAGAAGCACCTCCCCAGTTTTCGGTGCGCGGCTCACCGCTTAGAAGCCACGCTATTCTAGCGGCCATATCGCTATCGAGAGCCCATCTTCTCCCAGTCCCTCGACCTCCTTTTTGACATATAGCGCATCGAACTTCCAATCATTCGGCGCTCCTGCCGTACCGCCTATCACGGGGAAGAGACAATCAATTACGTTCTTGACCCGACCGGTGGCGATGTCGCCGATGTTGAGCCTGGATGAGCCAAATTGGAGGGCAAGGCCGACGCTGTCGCTCGCCCGCAGATCGAGCTGGCGTGCTAGGTGGCGTTCCACCCACTCGATGAACGTCGGATCGGTGCCTTTTCGCGGCAGTTTCCCTTTGTATAGGTGGTTCGGGGCCGCGTTCGAATCGCTCGGCGCCGTGGAACCGAGCCTGATACTGACGCCGGTATCCGGGCCTAGACGCTTTGTCGCCGACCATTGCCGAAGCCCCGGACGCTTTCCCCGGAACCAGCCAGCACCTGAAAGCTCTGAGAGCACGGGCTCGCACAGATTATCGAGGTCGAAGGGGTGGCCGGCTCGCGCCATGCTTAGCAGCGTGAAGTCGAGCGCGACGGCGATCGCGGGCTCGATTTGAATTTCCGCGAGTTGCTCTCGGATCGTGGCCTTCCATCTCGATTCGAGCTTCGTGGCGAATGTGACGGGAAGGCCGGAGACGTGGAATTCCGTGGACATGGGCGCTCCTGTTAGGCATTCGAGCAAGGTTTACGTACCCTGCAAGCACCGGATTACGTGCCGCCGTCCTTTGTATGGAGCGCCGAGCGTCACTTCGCCTCGGAGCCTCTTTGCTGGGACAACGAGGGGCACGTCACCACACGCCAAATCGGAATGTTGGCTCTACGGCCGCCTGATGTGCATCGGTGACGCGCCCTTCGGGTACGTGAAGGAAGCAAGCGCGAGGACAGGACTTGGGCAGCCGGTTCGCTTTTTGGAACTGAGGGAGCGAACAAGCAGACATATGGCAGTATTTATGCTCCAATACTTGAATACCAGGTGAACGGACCGAGAGGGTGTGTTCATGACGCCTAGCAAGCCTGAAGAAAAAGCACGTACCAAGATTGATCAGATGCTGGAGGCGGCGGGGTGGATCGTCCAAGACTACAGCGACATCGACCTTGATGCCGGGCCGGGCGTGGCCGTCCGCGAGTTCATGCTTAAGACCGGCCCCGCCGACTACGTGCTGTTCGTCGATAGCAAGGCGATCGCGGTCGTCGAGGCCAAGCCCGTGGGCACGACCCTCGGCGGCGTGACCGGCCAGTCTCAGCTCTATATGAAGGGGCTTCCTGAGCACGTGCAGTGGTTCCGGAACCCGCTGGTTTTTGCCTACGAGAGCACCGGCGTCGAGACCTTCTTTCGCGACGAGCGCGATCCGGACTACCGTTCGCGGCGCGTGTTCGCCTTTCATCGACCGGAGACCCTGCGCGCCTGGGTTGATAAACCGGACACGCTGCGGGGCCGGCTGCGCAATCTGCCGCAGTTGGGCACCGCCGGCCTGCGCGATTGTCAGGTCGAGGCCATCACCGGGCTCGAGACCTCGCTGGCTGCGGCGCGGCCGCGCGCCCTGGTGCAGATGGCCACGGGCGCGGGGAAAACCTACACGGCGATCGCCGAGGTCTATCGCCTGCTCAAGTTCGGCGGGGCGACGCGGGTGTTGTTCCTCGTGGATCGCACGAACCTGGGAAAGTAGGCGCTGCGCGAGTTCCAAGGATTCGTTGCGCCTGATGACGGCCGCAAGTTCACGGAACTGTATAACGTCCAGCACTTCACTGGCAGTGCGCTCGATCCCGTGTGCAAGGTCGTCATCTGCACGATCCAGCGTATCTTCTCCGTGCTGTCCAACGAGCCGCTCGACGCCGAGGCCGAAGAGCACTCCCAGTACGAGGCCGCGCCCACCAACATGCCGTCCAAGGTGGTGACCTACAACCCGGCGCTGCCGCCCGAGGCCTTCGACTTTGTGCTGATCGACGAATGCCACCGCTCGATCTACCACACCTGGCGCCAGGTGCTCGAGTACTTCGACGGATTCTTGGTCGGTCTGACGGCCACGCCCTCGAAGCAGACTTTGGGCTTCTTCAACCAGAACCTGGTGGTCGAGTACAACCACGACCGCGCCGTGGCCGACAAGGTCAACGTGGGCTACGACCTCTATTGCATCAAGACTCAGATCGGGGAGAGTGGTGGCAACGCCGCGAGCGGTGAGTATGTCGACAAGCGCGATCGCGTGACCCGCGCCGTACGCGAGGAGCAACTCGACGCCGACCTCGCCTACCAGGCCAAGGAACTGGACCGCAGCGTGGTGGTGCCCGACCAGATCCGCACGGTGGTGAAGGCCTACAAGGACGCTCTGTTTACGCAGCTCTTCCCCCAGCGCACCGGCGAGCACGTGCCCAAGACGCTGATCTTCGCGAAGGACGACTCGCACGCTGAGGACATCGTCGAGATCGTGCGCGAGGTCTTTGGAAAGGGCAACGAGTTCTGCAAGAAGATCACCTACCGCTTGACCAAGGAGAAGCCGGAGGACTTGATCGCTCAGTTCCGCAGCTCCTACTACCCGCGCGTCGTGGTGACCGTGGACATGATCGCCACCGGCACGGACATCCGGCCGCTCGAGGTCGTGATGTTCATGCGCGATGTGAAGAGTCAGCTCTATTTCGAGCAGATGAAGGGCCGCGGCACGCGCACGGTCGACCCCAACGAGCTGGAGGCCGTGACGCCCGATGCGGGCTACAAGACCCACTTCGTGCTGGTTGACGCCGTCGGCGTGACGGAGTCCGACAAGACTGAGACCCAGCCGCTCGAGCGCGAGCGCGGCGTTTCCTTCGAAAAGCTACTCCAGCACGTGGCCCAGGGCGATCGCCGCGAGGCGACTCTCTCCTCGCTGGCAAACCGCCTGGCTCGCTTGCAGGTGAAGCTCGAGCCGAAGGATCTTCAGAAGATCGAGCAGGCGGTGGGCAAGCCGCTGCATCAGGTGATCGGCGGGCTACTCGCGGCCGTCAACCCGGACGTGCAGATCGAGCGCGCCCGTGCGGCGCTTGCCGACACAGCCGCCGAGCCGACGCCCGAGCAGGTGACTGCTGCCGCGAAGCAGCTTGCACAGGAGGCCTGCGCGCCCTTCAAGCCGGCCGTGCGGAACCTGCTTACGGATCTCAAGAAGCAGACGGAACAGGTGATCGACAAGGCCGCCCAGGACGTGGTGACCTACGCCGGCTACGACGAGCAGATGGCGACGAAGGTTGTTACAACCTTCAAGGAGTTCATCGAGCAGAACAAGGACGAGCTAACGGCGCTCCAGATCATCTACAACCACTCCTACGGCCAGATGAAGCTCACCTTCGATGCCATCAAGCAGGTGGCCGAGGCGATCGGCACGCCGCCCTACAGCCTCGCGCCTGATGCAGTTTGGAACGCCTACGCCCGTCTCGAAAAGAACCGGGTGCGCGGCGCTCGGCCGGAGCGGTTGTTAACCGACATTATCTCTCTGGTGCGTTTTGCGGTCGGCGAGGATCAAACGCTCGAGCCCTTTGCCGACACGGTCAACCGCCGTTACGAGGCGTGGTTGGCTCAGCAGGGCGATCGGTTCACGGAGTACCAACTCGAGTGGCTCGAACTGATCAAGAACCACGTGGCGGCGTCGTTGACGATCACGCCGGACGACTTCCAAGAGGTGCCCTTCTCTGACAAGGGCGGCCTGTTCAAGGTGCGCCAGCTCTTCGGCGCTGACCTGGACGGCGTTATCAACGAACTGAATGAGGTGCTGGCAGGATGACGTCGCAACAACAACCTTCGCCCCCTGGATGGGAGTGGGTGCCCCTTTCCGAAGTCGCCAGCTACGTGCAGCGCGGTAAGTCGCCCAAGTACATCGCCGCGAGCCCGATCGCCATCGTGAACCAGAAGTGTATCCGCTGGCACGGTGTGGATCCTACGTATCTGAAGCACCTCGATCCTGCCGAGGGTGGCGCGTGGGGTGATGAGCGGACGTTGCAGGTCGGCGACATCCTGTGGAACTCTACGGGCGTCGGGACCATCGGTCGTGCCGCCGTTTATAAGGGCCTGCCGGGCTATGAGCGCGTGGTTGCGGATTCGCATGTGACGATCGTGCGGCTGGCCGGCGTTCTTCCCGAGTTTGTTTGCTACTTCATCCAGTCGCCCCTGGTCCAGTCTCTTATCGATACCCTCCAGAGTGGCAGTACGGGCCAGGTGGAGTTGGCCAGGGGACAGGTGCAGTCCCTGCTAGTGCCCATCCCACCGATTGGCGAACAGCATCGTATCGTCGCCAAGATCGAGGAATTGCTGACCGATCTTGATGCCGGAGTCGCCATGCTCCACCAGGCTAAGCGACTTGTTGCCCAATATCGCCTATCCGTGCTGAAGGCCGCCGTCGAGGGCGACCTAAGCCATGCATGGCGAGATGCGAACCGGGACGGCTCTGAGCACGCGGGCGATGCGGTTGGCATGGGTCTGCCAGAAGGGTGGACATGGCGTCAGGTTAAGCAACTCGCCCGTGTCGGCACCGGCGCAACTCCATTGCGCTCGGACAAGCGATATTATGAGGGCGGTACCATCCCGTGGGTCACCAGCGGCTCCCTCAATAGCCTGTTCGTCGATGGTGCCGACAAGATGGTCACGGAAACAGCGCTCCAGGAAACGAACGTAAAGGTCTTCCCGCCAGGAACGCTGCTGGTGGCAATGTACGGGGAGGGCAAGACCCGCGGTAAGGTCTCTGAATTGACGATCGCCGCGGGCACAAACCAGGCTTGTGCCGCGTTGGTTTTCAGCGAAGGGGGTGGCACATGTTAGCGCCGGTCAGAAAGCGCGGCTTTTTGCCGGCGAAATTTGCCGGTGTCCGCGCTTCCTGACGAGCGCGTAGGCGTTCACTCCGAAGACTTGGCGCGTGTCCCCCGCTTCTTTTCACGAGCCGTAGCCCGCTCCTTG
>DATNPP010000025.1:0-12745 GCA_036703175.1 Oscillatoriaceae cyanobacterium | reverse complement strand
TGATCCTTGCGGATCAGAATCGCCAGGTCCTTGGTCATGTGGCCGGACTCGACAGTCTCGACGCACACGGCCTCGAGCGCCTCGGCGAACGCCGCGAGCTCGGGGGTGTTGTCGAACTTGGCGCGGTAAGAGAGGCCGCGCGTCCAGGCGAAGATCGAGGCGATCGGGTTGGTCGAGGTCGGATTGCCCTTCTGGTGCTCGCGGTAGTGGCGCGTCACCGTGCCGTGCGCCGCCTCGGCCTCGACGGTCTTGCCGTCCGGGCTCAGCAGCACCGAGGTCATGAGGCCCAGCGAGCCGAAGCCCTGCGCCACCGTGTCGGACTGCACGTCGCCGTCGTAGTTCTTGCAGGCCCACACGAACCCGCCGTTCCACTTCAGGGCGGCCGCGACCATGTCGTCGATCAGACGGTGCTCGTAGGTCAGGCCCAGCGCGTCGAACTTGGCCTTGAACTCGGTCTGGTAGATCTCCTGGAACAGATCCTTGAAACGGCCGTCGTAGGCCTTGAGGATCGTGTTCTTGGTGGACAGGTAGATCGGCCACTTCTTCTGAATGCCGTAGTTGAAGCAGGCCCGCGCGAAGCCGCGGATCGACTCGTCGAGGTTGTACATGCCCATCGCCACGCCCGAGCCCGTGAAGTTGAAGACCTCGTGCTCGATCACCTGGCCGTCGGCGCCCTCGAACTTCATCGTGAGCTTGCCGGCGCCGGGGATCTTGAAGTCCGTCGCGCGGTACTGATCGCCGAAGGCGTGACGGCCGATGACGATCGGCTGCGTCCAGCCCGGCACCAGGCGGGGCACGTTCTTGCAGATGATCGGCTCGCGGAAGACGGTGCCGTCGAGGATGTTACGCAGCGTGCCGTTGGGCGACTTCCACATCTTCTTGAGCTTGAACTCTTCGACGCGGGCCTCGTCCGGCGTGATGGTGGCGCACTTGACGCCCACGCCGTACTTCTTGATCGCCTCGGCCGCGTCGACCGTGACCTGGTCGTTCGTCGCATCGCGGTGCTCGATGCCCAGGTCGTAGTACTTCAGGTCGATGTCCAGGTACGGCAGGATCAGCTTCTCGCGAATGAACTGCCAGATGATGCGGGTCATCTCATCCCCGTCGAGCTCGACGACCGGATTGAGCACCTTGATTTTCTTCATGTCGTTTCGTTCTCCCTGTGCGCGACGAACTTGGGTGGCGTCGTTGCCGTTTGTCGCCCTCCAAGATACCGGATTGCGCCCGGAATGTCACACGAGGGAAGCGTCGCGAAAGGCTGCACAACCGAGCCGGCCGGCGATCGCAATACTTCGAAATATTTTAAAGGTCACTTAACATCCGACGGCGAATTTGTCCCGACTTTGTCACCACACGGACGGACATGAACTCGGGTGAAGTCTGGTGAGTGACGATTTGGAGGAGGCGAGGATGCCGCTGCTGGAGACCCTTTCCGATTCCGTTCGTGCCGCGATTCCGTTCATCACCAAGCCGGCGCGTTGCCTTCTCGATCGCGTGGACGGCACCGACGCGCGCCAGGCGATTCTGGGGGACACGGTCGAGATCGACGGCAAGGTGGTCTCGGCCGCGCGCGATCGCGCGCTGAAAGCAGGCACGGTGCCGAAGCGCAATCCCGTCGTGCTGGTGCACGGCTTCGTCTCGCCGGCCGACTGGTGGAATCCGATCAAGGGCGACCTCAAAAAGGCGGGCTACAAGGACTTCGCGACCTTCGACTACTACCCGGCCATCACGAGCCTGGACGGGTACTCCAAGCGCCTCAAGGCCGTGGTGGAAGACCTCAAGGCGCGCACGGGCGCCAAAAAGGTCGACATCCTCGCGCACAGCGAGGGCGGATTGGTCGCGCGCAACATGGTCAAGAAGTACGGCATGTCCGGCGAAATCGACCATATGGTGATGTTCGGCACCCCCAACCACGGCACCGCGCTGACGGACATCGCCGCCCCGCTGCGCCCGCTGCTGCCTTCCGACTGGAGCGAGGACGCCATGACCCCGGGCGGCAAGTTCCTCAAGGCGCTCAACCGCAGCGACGAGACGCCCGGGCGCACGAAGTACACGACGATCACGGCCGGCAACGATGAGATCGTCTTTCCGCACGCGACCGTGGCCCTCAAGGGTGCCACGAACCTGCGCGTGCCGGGCACGTTCCACATCGGCATGCTTTACAACAAAATGGCGCGCAAGCTGGCGCTGCGCCAGTTGAAGGCCTAGCGCGTCTGCAGCGAGATCACCACGGACTTGGAGGCCGGCGTGTGGCTTCCCGCCGCGACCTGGTCCACCGGCACCAGCACGTTGGCCTCGGGGAAATACGTCGCCGCACAGCGCCGCGGTATCGCGTAGGGCACGACGAGAAAGCGCTCGGCCACCCGGCGATCGCCCTGGTAATGGCCGACGAGATCGACCTCCTGGCCCTCGGCGAGGCCCGCTTCGGCCAGATCTTCCGGGTTCAGAAAGACCACGCGCCGCTCGGAGCGCACGCCGCGGTACCGGTCGTCCAGGCCGTAAATCGTGGTGTTGAACTGGTCGTGGGAGCGGATCGTCATCATGAGAAACTCGCCGGGCGCGAGCGCATGATGCGGCAGCGGGTTCACCGTGAAACGCGCCTTACCGGTGGCCGTCGCGAACGTGCGGGAGTCGCGCGGGCCGTTCGGCAAGTAGAAGCCGCCGCGATCGTGCACGCGCCGATTGTAGTCCTCGAAGCCGGGCACGACCCGGGCGATCGCCTCGCGGACGCGCGCGTAATCGGCCGTCCAAGCTTCCCAGGGCACGCGGGTGTTGTCTCCGAGGACCGTACGGGCAAGCCCGCAGACGATCGCCACCTCGCTCAGCAGTTGGGAACTCGCAGGCGCCAGGCGACCGCGCGAATGCTGCACGACGCCCATCGAGTTCTCGGTCGTCACGAACTGGGGACCGGACGCCTGGATGTCTGCCTCGGTACGCCCGAGGCAGGGCAGGATCAGCGCCTGTTCACCCGTGACGAGATGCGAGCGATTGAGTTTGGTCGAGACGTGCACCGTGAGCCGGCAGCGGCGCAGGGCCTCGGCGGTGTACTCGGTGTCCGGCGTGGCCGAGAGGAAGTTGCCGCCGAGTGCGAAGAAGACCTTAGCCACTCCGGCGTGCATCGCCTTGATCGCCGAGACCGTGTGGTAGCCGGGATGGCGTGGTGGGGCGAAGTCGAACGTGGCGCCCAGGCGATCCAGAAAGGCCGCTTTGGGGATCTCGACGATGCCCATGGTGCGATCGCCCTGCACGTTGCTGTGCCCGCGGACGGGGCAAGCCCCCGCGCCCGGTCGGCCGACGTGGCCGCCGAGCAGCAGCAGGTTGACGACCTCACGAATTGTGGCGACCGCGTTCTCGTGCTGCGTGAGGCCCATCGCCCAGCAGCAGATGAGGCGTTTCGCGTTGATGGCGATCGCCGCGGCCTCGCCAATCTGGGCGCGGGTGAGCCCGCTCTCGCGCTCGATGTCCGACCACTCCGCCGCGTCGAGATCGGCGACGAGGGCCTCGTAGCCGTCCGTGTGGGTGACGATGAAGTCCCGATCGAAGACGCCGCCGCGGGCGCGTTCTTCGGCGAGCATTTCCTTCATGACGCCTTTGAGAAACGCGATGTCCCCGTTGATGCGCACCGGCAGATGCAGCTTGGCAATCGGCGTGGCACGGCCCAGCATGCGCCAGACCTCCTGCGGATGCTTGAAAGCCTTGAGGCCCGCCTCGTCGAGCGGGTTCACGCTGACGATCGCGCAGCCGCGGCGGGCGGCCGCCTGCAGTGCCGTGAGCATGCGCGGGTGGTTGGTGCCGGGGTTCTGGCCGAGAATGAAGATCGCGTCGGCCTTTTCGAAGTCCTCGAGCGTGACGGTGCCCTTGCCGATGCCGATCGTCTCCGTCAGCGCCACGCCGCTGGACTCGTGGCACATGTTCGAGCAATCCGGCAGATTGTTGGTGCCGAACTGGCGCACGAAAAGCTGGTAGGCGAAAGCCGCCTCGTTGCTCGTGCGGCCCGAGGTGTAGAAGATCGCCTCGTCGGGGCTTGCGAGCCCGTTCAGCTCGTCCGCGATGAGCTTGAAGGCCTGCTCCCAGGCGATCGGGCCGTAATGCGTCGCGCCGGGGGCACGCCACATGGGCTCGGTGAGACGGCCCTGCTTGCCGAGCCAGTGGTCCGATTGACGGGCCAGCTCCGATAGCGACCAGCTCGCGAAGAAGTCGCGCTCGACGCGCTTGGTGGTGGCTTCTTCGGCGATCGCCTTCGCCCCGTTCTCGCAGAACTCGACGACCGGGCGCTCATCGTCCGGCTCGGGCCAGGCGCAGCCGGGGCAATCGAAGCCGCCGTGCTGATTGACGGTGAGCAGGGTCTTGGCGGCGCGCAGCGGATCCATCTCGTCGAGCGCGTGCTTGAAGGTCGAGGCGATCGCCGCCAAGCCGCCCGCTTCCTCAGCCGGAGCGCCCAGGCGCATGCCGGTGTGCTCGGCGGGCGGTTGGGCCTGAGGCTCAGTCATGCGATTCCCTTCGTATTCCAGCACGGCGTCATTAGCATTGCCCTCTCCCCCGGAGGGTGGGAGAGGGACGCCGAAGCCCTGTTCAGGGGCTGAGGCTGGGAGAGGGGGCGACCGCGAGACACTCGCAAATCCCAACTGGCGTGACGCACAACTGGCCTGGGGTCGCCCCCTCTCCCGATTGGACCGCCTGGACGGCGCTCCAATATCCCTCTCCCTCCCTCCGGGGGAGAGGGCAATGCTACTTGCGCCGGTCGTTGAAACATCAACGCGGTGAGCGCAGCATCTTGCGCACTTCGTCCAGGTGCTCGGTTTCGGAGCGCACGAAGCTGCGCGCGAGCTCTTCCAGGGCGATGTCGTCCCCGGCGGACTTGACCAGCTCCTTGTAAAGCTTCAGCGCCGCTTCTTCGTGCTGCAGGCTCTCGCGCAACAGCGCATCGACCGCATGCGTATTCGTCTCTTCGGTCTGCGCGGCCACGATCGGCGGATGACCGCCGTAGGACGTGATCTTCTCGCCAATCAACACGGCGTGGTTCATGCTCTCGAGCGCCTGGTCGCGGAACCACTTCTGAATCGGAATGCGATTGTGGCCCATGATCATGAACGAGTAGTGAAGGTATCGATTGATGCCTGCCATCTCCGAGACGTAAATCTCGTGAAGCAAGCCCATCACCGCCTGGTTCGGAAGGGCCGGCAGTTGATCGGTCATCGCCATGGGTGCTCTCCTCCTCGATGCGGGGCCTTGGGCCTGGTGGCCGAAAGCGGATGCGCGGACGCCCCCATTTTGCCACCGCTTACCATAACAGGTCCAGCTCAGCCTGCCTGGCCACGGGGCTAATCCGAGCGCTCGTCCCAGCGATCGAGGGTGTCGTCCTCGGGCCACGTCTCGCTCTTCGGCTCCTCGCGCTCCACCTCGGAAATGTCCGCGTAGTCCTTCTCGACCAACAGCGCGAGCGTGCGCCCGCCGCCCACGTCCACCGCGCCGCGCAACCCGGCGCGCTCGTTCTCGGTCCACTCCTCGGCTTCGACGGCCGGCAACTGGATGATCAGGCGATCGCCCCCGTACCGCACGCCAAGCTGGTCGTACTCCGGCGAGGCGTGCAGCCCGTAAATCAAGCGCTGCCCGGGCGCGAACTCGACGGCTTCCTCGAGGCCGCCGCGCGTGGCGAGGGCGTGCACCTCGCTGCGCGAGAGGCGCAAGCGAATCGAGTTGCCCTGAATGCGAAGCTTCATGCCGGCCTCCCCACGCGCCACGCGCCGCTGTAGACGTTGAACCGCCCGTCGCGCACGAATCCCGCGAGCGTCAGTCCGAACTCGGCGGCGAGGGCGACCGCGAGGCTCGAAGGCGCTCCGACGGCCGCCAGCATGGGGATACCCGCGACGAGCGCCTTTTGCACCAGCTCGAAGCTCGCGCGGCCGCTCACGAAGAGCACGGCATCCCGCAGCGGCGTGCGGCCGGCCAGCATTTGGGCGCCAATCAGCTTGTCCACCGCGTTGTGGCGGCCGACGTCCTCATACAGATCGAGCACCTGACCCTCGGCATCCATCAAGGCGGCGGCATGCAAGCCGCCCGTGCGGTCGAAGACGGCCTGCGCGGCACGGGCGCGCTCGGGCAGAGCCTCGACGACGGCGGGGGCGATCGCGAAGCCCTCGCGCGGCAGCGGCGCGAGGCCAGCCACGCGCAAGGCTTCGAGGGAGCTCTTGCCGCACACGCCGCAACTCGAGGTCGTGTAGAAGTGGCGCGTCAGACGCTCGAGATCCAGCCCCGCGCCGTCGCGCAGCATCACGCGAATCGTGTTGCGGAAGCCCTCGGGGCTCGGCGGCCCGCACGGCTTGATCGCGTCGATCGCCGCCTGGCTCGCGATCAAGCCCTCGGTGAAGAGAAAGCCGGCCGCGAGCTCGAGGTCGTGGCCCGGCGTGCGCATCGTGATCGACACGCTGCGATCGCCGCCCGGCCAGGACAGCCGGATCTCCAACGGCTCTTCGATCGCGATCGCGTCGTCACACGCGCGGGCCACCTCGCCTTCGTAGCGCCCGATGGAAACCGTCCGCCAGCGCGCCGCCTGCTCTTGCATCGCTCTTCTCCGAAATTTCTTGGCCCAATCTTAAGGGCACGATCATTGTGATTTAACAGTCAATTCACTACAGATTAAACCCCATTTTACCGATTCTGCGGCGATCGCCGCGATAAGTGCTTCAGGACCCGATGTCCCGTGAGGATCTGAAGATGAGTTTCCTGTCGAACCTGTTCCATCCGGCCAACAACAACGTGCCTGCAGGCTACCCGCCGATTCAGTCGGGTGCTCCGGGCATGCCGGCCGGCGTTCCGACGGATCCCACCACGGGCGCCCCGGTGCAAAGCGCGGTCGACCCGACCACGGGCCTGCCGCTGCTGCCGGGCATGCCGAACACGGGGTATCCGACGGATACCTACGCGCCGGTGTTCAACGTGCCCCAGCATACGCCCGCGCTCATTCCCGGCGCGATCGTCGGCTTTTTGGCCAACAACCACCTGCAGCCGCAGGTGCAGGTGCGCAACGTCCGCGTGCCCAAGACGATCACCGAGCAGGTCGAGGTGCCGGTGCGCGCCTCGCGCTCGACCCGCGTGAACAAAGCTTACACCCCCGTGGCTCAAGCCACGACGCAGGATCCGACGCTCGACGAGAGCACCGCCGTGAGCCGCACCACCCGTGCGTCGAGCGCCTCGCGCTCCGCCGCCAATGCCTCTGAAGCCTCCGCCTCGACCCGCGCCAGCAGCCGCGCCGCTTCCCGCGCCGCCGGCAGCCATGCGTCGTCCGGTGGCGTCAAGGTCACCGCCGAGAACGGCAAGGTCACGATTCAGGTCGACAATCCGTCGGCCCCTGCCGCCGCGAGCGAGCCGGCCGCGACCACGTCTTCCGCCCGCCTGCGTGGCCCGGACGGCCGTTTTCTGCCCCGCGACCAGCAGCCCGCCGCCGGCGACGTGAACCTCGACCAGACCAACGCGCCGATCGAATCCGATACCGCCGATACGGGCGCCACCACGCGTGCCGCGAGCACCGACGTGGCCGCAGACGAGCCGGCGGTCCGCACCGTCACGAAGTCCAAGACCGTGATGGTCTCCAAGACCAAGGTCAATGCCTCGCCGGTGCTGCCCACGAGCGAGCTGATGAGCGTCGTCAAGAGCTCGGTGCTCTGGAGCGGCGGCATCTCGCTCGCCTGCAACCTGTACAGCCTCGCCAAGGGCCAGGAGAGCGTCGCGGACGCCGGCTCCAACGTGGTGGGCGACGTGACCTCGGGCGCCGTCAGCGGCCTCGGCGGCGCGGTGGTCTCGAGCCTCGGCACGGCGGCGATCGCCTCGGCCTTCGGCATCGCGGGCGGTCCGCTCACGCTGATCAGCTTCGCCCTCGGCCTCGGCGGCTACTGGGCGATCGACAAGCTGCTGCGCCACACCTCGATGTTCAAGAGCCTCACGAGCGACGTGCACCAGATGCTCGGCGGCGGCCCCACCTACTTCCCGCCGCAGCCGGCTTACGCCTACGGCACGGTGCCGGGTGCGCCGGCCTACGGCACGACGCCTGCTTACGGCACGACGCCGACCTATGGGGCGGTGCCCGGCACGGTCAATCCGTCGTCGCCTATCAACCTGGGCAGCCTTCCGACCACGCCCTAGTTATTCTAAAGTATTGTAACAGCACTGGTTCCAGTGCGGGGTCAAAAGCGCCGAAGGTGGCCAACCTTCGGCGCTCATTTTTTGTGTAACAGAAAAAGAAGCGTTCCCCCTTTGTGCAGATCGTACAATGGGGCTCGTCGGCTACCGGCCTAGAATAGCCTTGTCAGCAAGACGGCCAGAGGAGCTTTCCAGATGGACAACAAGATCGTCGATTTCGAGCAAGCCAGACTTCGCCGTGCGGGCATGCCGCTCCGTCCCGTCGCGACCGAACCCGAGTGGCAAGAGGTCGTGATTCCCAAGGCGCAAACGGGCGAGGCGAAAGTCGTCTACTAAAAAGGCTTGCAAGCCCGCTTCCTCGATGTTAAGATGGCACAACGCAATCTTAACCTTCGCTTAAAGAGGAAGCCATGCGCCCGATCAAGCCGCTGCTCACCACCCTGTGCGTCGCCCTGGCGCTCGCCGGCTGCGGCGTGTCGCAGAACCCCACCGCGATGCAGGCGCTCGATCGCGCCGTCGGCATGGTCGCCATGGGCGAAACGGGCCCGGCCAAGCTGGTGCGCCTCCACTTCCGCGATCGCGCCCAGCTCAACGCGCTGGCCCACGCGGGCGTCGATCTTTTCGAGAACGTCGACAATCGCCGAAACACCGTCGACGCCTCGCTGACGCCGAAGACCGAGGCGATCGTGCGCCAAATGGGCGTCGCCTTCGAGCCGCTGCCGATGCGCGTGGGCCTCACGGGCACCAGCTTCCCGCACGGCTACCAGTCCGTCGCGCAGGTCGAGCAGGACATGCAGGCGATCGCGAGCGCGCACCCGACTTTCGTCCATTTCACGACGATCGGCCAATCGCTGAAGGGCCAGCCGATCGGCGCGCTCGAGATCTGCTCGCACCCCGGCCAGAACCTGCCCGCCGTGCGCCTGCAAGCAGGCCAACACGCGCGTGAGCTGCCGCCGGTCGAGATCATGAGCCGCCTGATGCACCTGCTCGCCGACGGCTACGGCAAGGACCAACAGATCACCAGCCTGGTGGACACGCGCGACATCTGGATCGTGCCGATCGTGAACCCGGACGGCCGCGTGAAGGTGCAGCAGGGCGACGCGATGTGGCGCAAGAACGTGCGCGCCCCCTACGGCGTGGACGTGAACCGCAACGCGGACGACCACTTCAGCGAGGGCGACCACGATCAAAGCGAGGACGATTACGGCGGCAAGGCGCCGTTCTCCGAGCCCGAGACGCAGGCGATCCGCGACCTGTGCGCGCAGCACCACTTCGCGCTCTCGCTCGACATGCACAACTACGCCGGCATGATCCTGTGGCCGCCCGGCTACGACGACAGCACCACCAAGGACGAGGCGACCTTCGAGCGCATCGGCGACACGATCGCCAAGAAGATCGGCTACCAGGCCGGCACGATCGCCCGCACGATCTACAACACCTACGGCGACACCTCCACCTGGGAGTACGACGCCCACGGCACGCTGGCTTTTGCCGCCGAGCTGAACGACTCGGGCTTCAACCCGTCCTTCTCGGAAGTGGACAAGGACTGGTCCGACTGGAAGGACAACCTGCTCTATCTGATCGATCAGGCCGACCAGTCGAAGCACGTTCCGCTCAACCTGCCCAACCTCTCCCTCCGCTAACGCGTGACCGGCACTACCGTGTGACCGGCACCAACGTGTGACGCGCGATTCCCGTCCCCTCTCCCCGGCGGGGGAGAGGGATGCTCGCGACCCGTCCAGGGGAGCGAGCGGGGTGAGGGGGCTCTCCTCGGCGGTCGACCGAAAAGCCTTGCGCCAGGTCGTTCGCGCGCTACGAGAGGAACTCGAAGCGCAGCTCACTCCCGAAGAAGCCCGCCGACAGGGCCTCCTCAAGCTGGCCGAGCGCTGCACGCTCGCAGACAATCTCTTCGCCACCCCCGAGTCCCTCGGCTGGGCCTACCAGGAATGGCGTCGGAACGAGCGCGAGCAACTCTTCGCGCATCTCCGACGCACCCGCGGCGCCAAGATCGAAGGCGAGCAGACCCTCCTCGCGACCCAGCTCTACACCGAGCCGTACATGGTCCGGTTCCTGGTCGAAAACGCCCTGTCCGCCATCTGCCAAGGTCCATACCCGCCCGATTGGTCCATGCGGCTGCTCGACGGGGGCGATCGCCCCGCCGACACGCTCACCGTCCTCGACCCCGCATGTGGCACCGGCCACCTGCTGCTCGGCGCATTCGACGCCCTCTTCCAACTTCAGCGCGCCGCCCGTCCCGAGCAATCCCCCGAGGCGATCGCCCACCACATCCTCAGCCAGCAGCTCCACGGCCTGGACCTGGATCCCGAGGCAGTGGCCATCGCACGCCAGGCCCTTCTCCTGCGCGCCCGCCAACTCGCTCCGGCCCTCGACACGCATGCGCTCGCGCTGAATCTGCGCTCTTGTGAAGCCCTGGGCGAAGCCGGCACCCTTGTTCGCCTGGAAGCCGAGTCGACAAGCGCACACGATCCCCTGCAACGCCTACTCGCCCACCGATACGACCTGATCCTCACCAATCCGCCCTTCCTCGGCCCCAAGACCATGGGCCCGGCGCTGCGCGCCCATCTGAACGCGCACTACGCCGACACGCGCGAAGACGTGCAAACCGCCTTTCTGGACCGCTGCCGAGAACTGGTGCGTCCGGGCGGGATCCTCGCCGCCGTGAGCATGCGGGCGTGGCTGTACCAGGCCGCCTTTCGACGGTTTCGCGAGCGCGTCTTCCGCGAGGACACCCTCCTGGCTTTCGCGGATCTCGGCGCTCAGGCCTTCGACACCGGTCTCGGCCTGCACGAGGGCGTGAGCGTCATGCTCACGTGTTTTCGACGCGAAGCTCCTCCAGCCGAGCATCACGCCTTGGGCGTGCGCGCGTGCGATCCGATTGGGCCGGAAGCCAAGGCGGAGGCCATGCGGGCGGCGATCGCCGATGCAAACGCACCGCAACGCCATCGCGTCCACCAGGCGGCGCTCTTCGCCCTGCCAGAGACGCCTTTCTGCTACGGGCTCCCGAAGCGCGCGCTTTCGGCGATCGCCAGCGGCTCCTCCCTCTCAGGCCGGGTCAAGCAAGGCCTCGCGACCACGAACAACGACCGTTTTCTGCGCTACGACTGGGAGTTGGCGCCCGAGGATCACGCCCGCTGGGTGCGCATCGCGCGCGGCGGCACTTACCGCAAGTGGTGGGGCCTCGAGCAGGTGCGCGTGGATTGGGCCGACGATGGGGCGGCCATCAAGGCGCAGATTCTCGAGAAGTACCATTATCTCAAGGACTGGCGCTGGGTCGCGAAGAACGCCAACTACTACTTCAAGCCGGGCCTCACCTACAGCTACATGTGCTACGGCTCGCTCTCGGCGCGCGTGATGGACGAGGCCATCTTCGAGGTGGCGAGCATCGGGGTGTTCCCAGAAGCCGAGGATCGGCCGCTCGTCCTCGCCGCCCTGAACGCCCGCACGGCCTCCTGGATGCTGCGTGGGCTGAGCCAGAAACACATGTTTCAGGCCGGCATGGTCGAAAAACTGCCGATGCCGGTCGTGTCGTCCGAAGCGGGCGCCGAGATCGCGGAGCTGGTGGCCTTCTGCGTGGCGACCAAACGGGAGCTGGCGACTTTTGATCCGCTGGAGGCCGTGTTCGACCCCGCTCGCCTCGACCCGCCGTTGGCCGCAATCTGCGATCGGCAAGACGCGCTCGCCGCCGCCCTGCACACCGCCGAGGGAAGGCTCGAATCCCTGGTTTGTGAAGGCTATGGGCTCGATGAAGCGGCAATCGCGCACCTCACGGCCGAAACCGGAATACCGGTCGCATGGCACCCATTGCTCAGCGGACGCGACGCGCCCCTGTCGACCCTGCCCGCAGGCCTGTCGGCACAGCTCGCGCCTCATCCACGCTGCGCCTCTTTGCCCGTCGCAACGCCCAAAGGGGAGAGCGCCGACTGGGGGCCGTTGCCAGTGGAGACGCCCCTGGAAACCGTCGCCGCTCGCCTCGGCGTGCATCCGATCTCGGCCTATTGGCTGCTCCGAGAGCAAGGACCCGACGCCGCACGCCTGCGCGAACTCGCCGAGGACGTGCTGACCGTTCGCATTCTCGAGCTCCTCGGACACCGCTGGGCGGAATCAAGCGCCTCAGGTCCTGGGCCCGGTCTCGTGCCACTGACGAGCGGCCTGGGCATGCCGACGCTCGGCGATCGCCTGCGCGAGAAACTGGGCAGTTCGGCGATCGCCGTACTCGAAGCGGCCCTGGGCACTCCTCTCGACGATTGGCTGGCGACCGCCTTCTTTCGCCGGCACGCTTCGCGCTTCAAGAAGCGCCCCATCCTCTGGCAGGTCGCGAGCAAGCCGCCACGCGGTCGCCGCCCCGTGTTTTCGTGCCTCATCTACTTCCACGCGCTCGACACGAGCACGTTGAAGGCGATCACGGCCCTGGCGACGCGTCTCCCCGCCGGCGCCGAACGCGACGCCTTTCTCGAACGGCAACGAAATCCCGCGATTCCCACCGAGCCCCAGGAAGGCGTGCGCAAGGCACTCGCCGGCTGGCAAAGAGCAGGCCTGCTGCCGGTTGACGTGCTGGCGAAGCAGCACGACGACTAAAGCGGCTGCGTCT
>DATNPP010000020.1:0-5703 GCA_036703175.1 Oscillatoriaceae cyanobacterium | reverse complement strand
CGGCGCTGCAGGCCGAGCTCGCGCAGCTCGATTTGCAGATCGAGGCGATGATGGCGCAATTGCCGCCGTCGACGACCGCCTGACCAACTCCACAGCTTCGACGCAACCTCATGTCTTCCCCTCGCCCTTCGACGGCGAGGGGAAAGCTTGGCCCAGCGCCAACACCAGATAATAACAATTATCTTACTCTTGCTATCGCGACCCCACGATGGCCCCGTCTGGGTTTGCGGGCCATGGCACCCAGATAATACGCACTCTGGATCCCCTGTGTGCACCCATGGGCGATCGCCCCATTTGTGTGCACACTATTCATCCCCAGATAATCCGCCCGGCGCGCCCATGCGACGTCGACCGCCCCGCTTGATAGCAAGCCCCTCTGCGAGCGATTCGAAAGCAGTGACAGAACAACCGACCTCGCGGCGCGGTCGCATGTCTTAACCATACCTTAATTTTCAATCCGGCCAGCCAACTTGAAACTGACGCCGGCCCGCGCTACACTAAAGGTTAAGATCAGATTGTCTCAAGTATAGCGAAAGGGAAAGGCGACGTGGCCTTGACGCGCTGGATTCACGGCATCACCCGCACGGCCCTGGCCGCCCTTTTGCTGGCGGGCTGCTCGCATGCCCCGAGCCTGCCGCTACAGCAGATGCAGAGCGCCTCGGTCAGCGCCGAGAGCGTGCCTTCGGGCTTTCTCTGGGGCGTTTCGACCGCCGGATACCAGTGGGAAGGCGGCGACCGCACGAGCCAGTGGGCCGCCTGGGACGCCGCCGGCAAGACGCCCGAGCGCAATTCGCAGGGCGCCGACGGCTGGAATCGCTACGCGGAAGACGCGCAGCTCACGCACGGCCTCGGCTGCAACGCGTTCCGCACCAGCATCGAGTGGGCGCGCATCGAGCCGCAAGAGGGCGTGATCGACCAGGCCGCCGTGCAGCACTACCACCAGGAGCTGGACGCGCTGCAGGCGCAGGGCCTCACGCCGGTGATCACGCTGATGCACTTCGCCTATCCAGCCTGGCTGGACAAGGAAGGTGGCTGGGAGAATCCCCGCACGGCGACGCTTTTCGCCAAGTACGCCGCGTTCGTGGCGCACGAGTTCGGCGCGCAGGTGCACATCTACCTCACCTTCAACGAGCCCAACGTCTTTCTGATGGGCGGCTGGCTCGGCGGCGGAATGCCGCCGGGCAAAACCAACCCCATCGCGGGCCTGGCGGCGATGCACACGATGGTGCAAGCCCATGCGCTGGCTTACGATGCGATTCACCGCGTCGAGCCGGACGCCAAGGTGTCCTTCAACATGTACACGGCGGATTGGACGCTCGGCGAAGCGCCCGCCACGACGCCTGAGGCGCGCGCCGGCCAGCAGCTCACTTCGGACACGGCCTTCGCCGATCAGGCGATGGGCACCGCGTTTCTGCAGGGCAAGCGCGGCCACACGAACAGCTCGAAGCTCGACTTCGCCTGCTTCGACTATTACTGCAAGTTCCACCTGCGTCTGCCTTTCGCGCTTCCGCGCCAGGACACCTGGGAGGTCGATCCGCAGGGCCTCTACAAGGCGCTGGTCCGCTACCACAATCGCTACGGCCTGCCCGTGCTGGTGGCCGAGAACGGCATGGCCACCTGGAACCACCAGGCGCGCGCGGACCATTGGACGCGCTCGGCCTACATCGTGGCCCACGTGCAGCAGCTGCAGCGCGCGATCGCCGCGGGCGTGCCGGTGCTCGGCTACTTCCAGTGGTCGATCACTGACAACTACGAGTGGGGCAGCTTCTCGCCCTGCTTCGGCCTGTTCAGCGTCGACTGCCGCGATCAGAACTTCACGCGCGTGCCCGCCGACGGCGCCGCGGCCTACCGCGCCGTCATCGGCGCGGGCGGCGTGACGCCGGCGATCGCCGCCGAATACCCGCCGCCGCACGCCGCCGCGCTGTAGCACGGTGAGTGGGCACCGCGCCGACGCCTTTCGGCAACTATCTTGATAACAATCATTATCAGGCAAAGTGACGCGCTTAAAGCGCCATTAAGGGATTTGCGGATCGGGTACGCCGCGCGCGGTCCTGGCGATAACTCCTTTGACAGAGAGTTAACGCTTCAGGAGGAATTCCCGATGGACAGCCTGCGCCTCAATCGCTCGACCCCGGTTCAATCGGCCCTGCCCGCCAAGCCCCTGGCGAGCACGCCCGCGCCGGCGCCGGCCGCCCAGGCCTCGGACAGCCTCCAGCTCTCCAAGAGCAATTCGAATGCCGACGCGCTCGGCGTGATCGACCAGGCGAGCGCCTTGCCGCCGATGCCCTCGGACGCCGACGCGCAAAAGGCCTGGCTCAACGACGGCTTCTCGCGCCTGCTCAAGGCCAATGCCGCCCAGCAGAGCCTGGAGGATGCCTGGGGCAAGGGCCAACTGGACGGCGGCAGCTTCAACGCCGCGTGCCTCAAGGTCGACGCACTGCAGCAGGCGCTGCAACAGTCGCCGCAATACGATGCGGTCAAGCAGAGCTTCTTCGCCGGCCTCGTCGGCCCCGCGCAGCAGATGCTGGGCTCGCTCAAAGCCTTTCCGGCGCCGCCCGCCGACAAGGCCGGGCAGCAGAAGTGGCTCGCCCAGGCGAAGCAAAAGCTGGCGCAGGCCCAGGCCGCCAATCAGGTGCTCAACGACGCCTGGTTCCGCTTCCACGCGCTCTCGTTCGACGATCAGGCCAAGGGGAGCGACCAGCTCTTCGACTTCCAGTCGCGCATCGACGACGTGGACTATGCGCTGCATCCGCCCAAGCCGAGCAAGGCGACGTCGTCCGGCACGGACAGCTGGACGCCGATGCAGAACACCTCGGCGATCGCGAACGCGATGAACAAGCACCCGAACCCGGTCACCGAGACCGTGGGCGCGGTCGTGTTGCCGATCGCCATGACGGTCGACGTGATCGATCTGCTGACGAAGCCCTTTCAACTGCTCAGCGGAAACGGCGGCAAGGCGCGATAACACGCGTCCCCCCCCCGCTTCTCATTCACGCGGCAGGAGAAGTTCGCGGCGATCGCCGGCCTGAACCAGGAGATCTTGGCTTATAGCGCCGTCGGCGGGGCCTCTTCAAGGCTGAGCCCGCTTCCGGGCGCGCGCCGAACGCTTCGCCGAGTGGTGCGCGTCTTCTGGCGTTGCGCGATCATGGAAGCCGGGAGAATGTCGGCCGGCGTTCCGGTCGACCACGAAGGCACATGGCGGAGCCGCGAAGGGGCCAAACCCAAGGAAGCCGAGAGACCGTACCCTGGCGCAATCCGGAATGCGTACGTCTGCTGGACATCGTCCTGAGGGCCTCGCGAGATCAAATCTACATCTACGATCGCGAAGGGCGCCTGGAGTACGCGAGCCCGCGCGATCTCGCCGAGATCGGCCTCGATCGGACGAGTGTCCTGGGCAAGACCTGGCGCCAACTCGGCCTTCCGGCCGGTTCGTTGACGCCGTTCGAAGACCTGATGCAGCGGGTTTTCGCCACCGGCGAAACGCACAGCGACGAGGGGACCTTTCCGACCCCCCTGGGCACGCGTACCTATTCCTATACCTACACGCCGATCTACGCGCCGGACGGCACGATCGAGGCGGTGGTCTCGGCCGTTCGAGACGTGACGAACGAGCGGCAGGCGGAGCGGGCGTTGATGGTGAGCGAGGAACGCTTCCGCGCGCTCGCCGAGGCTACGTGCGAGGGCATCGCGATCCACGATCGGGGCCGCATTCTGATCGCCAATCAGGCGCTCGCGGAAATGTTCGGCTACGCGCTCGAGGACGTGATCGGAAAGAGCGCGCTCGATTTCGCGGCGCCGGAGTCGCGCGCCGAGGTCGATCGGCACATTCAAGAGTGCCTCGACGAACCATACGAGGCGGTGGGCATTCGCAAAGACGGCTCGCGGTTTCCGATCGAGCTGCACGCCAAGACGACCACATACCAGGGCCTGCCCATTCGCGTGACGATTCTGCGGGACATCTCGCGCTTCAAGGAGTCGGAGCAGGCCCTGCGCAAGGCCGAGTCCCGCTGGAAGACGCTGCTCGCGTTCACGCCGAGCATCATCTACACGCTCTCGCCCGATCTGAAGATCACCTTCATCAACCACGTCGATGCCGGCTTCGAGATGGCGGGCGTGGCCGGCCACAGCATCTTCGAGTTTCTCGACACGGACGACCGTGACGCCGTACGCGCGCATTACGAGGCCGTCTTGAAAACCGGCGCGCCGGTCAGCTTCGAGGTCTCGTTGTTGGCGAATGACGGGCAGCGTCACTGGTATCAGAACAACGCGGCCTTGTTGCACACCGAGGCGCAAGCGCCCCAGATCCTCGTGATCACCACCGACGTCACGCGCCTCAAGCTCGCGACCGAAGCGCTGGCGCGCAAGCAGGCCGAGCTGGCGCAGGCCAAGGAGCTCGAGCGCCTCAAGAGCAACTTCGTCAACGCGGTGACGCACGAGTTGCGGACACCCTTGACCAGCATCATCGGCTTCACCGAGTTCCTCGAAGACGGCGTGGGCGGGCCGCTGAGCGAGGGGCAGCTTCAGTTCGTCCACGAGATACAAGGCGCCACGCAGCGGCTGGACAATCTGGTCGGCGATCTGCTGGATTTCGCGCGCATGGAAGCGGGCACTTTCCGTCTGCGCATCGCCGAGGAGGACCTGCGCGACAAGATTCGCGAGACCGTGCGCAGCCTCGAGCCGCAGGTGCGCGACGCCCAGCTCAAGCTCGACGTCGATCTGCCCGAAACGCCGCTCGAGGTGCTCGCCGATCCTCAGCGCATCGGGCAGGTGCTGCTCAATCTGCTGCAAAACGCCGTGAAGTTCACGCCGCCCGGCGGCTCAATCCGCCTGAGCGCCCAACAGATCGGTGCGCAGGTCGTCTGCGAGGTCTCGGACAGTGGCCCGGGCATCGCGCCGGAGGAGATCCCCAAGCTTTTCCGCGCCTTCTCGCAACTCGAGCACGGCCTGAAAAAGGGCGTCGGGACGGGCCTGGGGCTCTCGATCAGCAAGGCGATCATCGAAGCCCACGGCGGCACGATCGGCGTGCGCAGCACTCCGGCGCACGGCGCGACTTTTTGGTTCAGCCTGCCGGTGGCGCCGAGCACTCCCGTCGAGCCAAACGCCAGATAATCGTTCTTATCTGGCAACTCGCAACCCCACCACGGAAACATGCGCTTTTGGGGCGATCGCCCTCCAGATAAAACGACCATGCCGCCAACGGCGACGCTTGCCTGGTCAGATAACAGGCGATCCGCAAGCGGGCGGATGAGCAGGCCACCCGAGCCCGTTTCCACCTTCGCGATCGCCGGACCTCCTTATCGGCGCGGCTGACGGCGATCGCCCATTTTTTCAGCGTTTGATGTCGTTGGCCGAGATTTGCCCGGCCCGCTCGACCACGACCGCGAGGGCCTCCATGGCCTCTTTCGCGCCGCGCGTGCGCGCACACGCGATCGACTCCTCGATCGGGCAGGTGAAGCCCACGAAGAGGCGTAGCGGATTGCCCTTGGCGCGCGGCCTGAATGGGCGAATCACGTGCAGGCACTCGGGATTCGCGCAGGCCACCTCGATGCCCATCAGCCGCTCGGAGTCCGCCGCGGAAGGCACGCGCACCTCCATGCGGCGGCGCGTGCCGCCGCGCGCGAGGCGATCGCCGGCGTAGGCGTTGACGTAGAGGTACGGCAAAATGCCCGTCTCGAAGTCCGGATGCGCGAGCAGGGATGGCGA
>DATNPP010000243.1:0-4974 GCA_036703175.1 Oscillatoriaceae cyanobacterium | reverse complement strand
GCCGAGCGAGGTCTTGGCCTGCTGGGGCAGGGGAATCTGCTTCGCGCGGGCCCAGTCGCCGTCGAAGATCTGCGCGTCGAGGGCCTGGGTCTGCTGGGCGTCGTCGATGCCGATGCCCATCTCGCGCGAGCGCTTCCAGCTCTGGCCGTCCATGTTCTGCGAGCCGATGTAGCTCCACACGCCGTCGACGGACATGTACTTGGTGTGGTCGTTGTTGGTGGGCTCGGTGTCGCCGTCTTTGAGGAACCAGCGCATCTCGAAGTTGTTGCGCGACTCTTCGGGCAGCTGGGCCCAGAACTTTTGAATGGCCATGTCGTTGTTGGCGCCGTCGATGATCGAGCGGTACTGGTTGAAGCGCTTCGCGGTCATCATCTGGATCTTCACGCCACGACGGGCCGCAGCGTCGAGCGCCTCGTACACCGCCGGATCGTTGAAGTTCGGCGTCTTGAGCTTGATCGAGGTCTTGGCCGCGTTGATGGCGGCGATCAGGCCCTGATCCGCGTCGTTCGCGTGGCCGCCGGAGAAGGTGAAGTCGCGATCGGTCTTGGTGAGCATCGTCATCGGGACGTTGCGGTTCGGCGAGACCACGGGCGCGCCGTGCACGGGCGCCGGCAGGGGCTGGTTGCCGAGATCCGTGAAGGTCTTGCCGTCGTAGCGGAAGCGCACCTTGGCGTCGGCCCAGGCGCTCTCGAAGTCCTCGTTCATCGAGTCGACGACGGGGCCCGAGACCTTGGCCATCAGATCCTTGGAGGGGTGGTTCTGGATGTTCACGCCACCCAGCGCGCCCCACTCGCCGTCGAAGAGGAAGCTCTTCGAGTGATCGAGGCCCAGCGTGGGCATCTTCAAAAAGCTCGCCACGTCGGCCTTGACGCCGTACTTCTGCAGCGCGGCGCGCATCTCGGTCTGGTTGAAGGTCTTCGCGAAGCTCTTGGGATCGATCTTCAGCTCGCCGCCGTAGACCATGAACACCTTGAAGTTCGGGTTCTGCTGCTGCTTCTGAGCCAGCGCCTTGAAAAGCTTGTCCACGCTCTCGCTCTGGAAGTCGAGCGTGTAGGTCTGAATGCGGACCTCGTGCTGGGCCTGTTGCAGCTCGGCGATCGCCTTGTCGACGATCTCGTTGTGCTCCCAGTCGTTGCCCTTGAACCACAGGTCGTCGATCGAGCCCGAGGTGAACTGCGCGGCGTCCGAGACCGTCTGGTTCGTGCTCTTCGCGACCGCGTCGTTCACCGCCTTGCCCACGGACGAGCGGGCCGCGGGGCTGAAGACCATGCTGTCCTGCGCCACGCGCAGGGCCTGATCCACGGCGGGCTGGCTCTGGCGAGCCGCCTGGGTCTTGACCAGGCGCTCGGCGGAACGGGCGATGTCGCTGTCGAAGAACATGGGAGTCGGACCTTTCGGAGAGACGGGAACGTTACCGGATCGCGTGGGTGAAGGCACCCTCGAAGGACTTCAGGAAGCCGTCCTTGGCGGCGTCTTGCGCGCCGTTCTTGCCGGACTGGGCCATCCGCTGCAGCGCCGCGGCCTGCTGCTTCTGCGCCTGGGCGAGGGTGCGCTCGGCGGTCGCCTGGTCGAGCGCGCCGTACTTCTGCGCGAGGGGCAGGGCCTTGTTGAGGGCCTCGAGGTTGGTGGGATCGTTGTAGAGCGCCTGCTGGGCGTCGCTCACGATCTGGAGCGAACGATCCTTGAGCAGACCGGGCACGTCCTCGGCGTTGACCGCGCCGGCGTCGACGGCTTGCGACAGGGCCTTCTCGAGCTTGCTCGGATCATCCAGGAAGTTCTGACCCGCGACCTCGACGCCGTTCATCGCGCGCTTCTTCGTCACGTCGCTGAGCAGCTGCTGGCCGGCCTTGCCGTCGAGCGCGCCCTTGGCCTGGGCCTTCGCGACGCCCTTGGCGACGTGCTTGGGGCTCACGGTGGCGAGCTGCTCGGTCGCCCACTGGGGATCGTAACGGTAGGCGTTGAGCAGATCGGGCAGGGCAGCCTCGGCGCTCGCGTTGGGGTCGAGCTTGGTGATGCCCGTGACGCGCATGTTCGTCCAAGCGTTGCGGGTGACGCGGTAAGGGCCCATGTCGCCCACATCCGGCACGACGCGGGTGTGCGCCTCGGGGTGCTTGTCGAGGTCGTCCTGCACCTCCCCGGCGACGTTGAGCTTGCCGTTCACGACGTAAATGGGCTTCTGCACCTCGCTGTGCGCGCCGAAGCCGGACTGGCCGCGGCTGCCGTTCAGCTTGCCCATCGCGTAGCCGCCGGCGACGCTGGGATTGCCGGTGTAGACGCCCGGGCCGTAAGCCTCGGTCGTGTGGAAGTTCTTGAGGTGGTACTTCTCTTTCACGCTGTCCGGCAGCTTGTCGAGCAGGGTCTTGGGGTCGCCGGCGAAGTTCGTCAGGGCCACGAGCGAGTTGGTGTTGCCGTGGTAGAAGTCCATCACCTGGGCATCCTTGCCGAAGCCGCCACGAACGGTGCCCCAGGGCACGCGGTGGTAGTCCATCTTGGTGAAGGCCACGCGGCGGCGCACGTCGGCCGGCACGCTCTCGGGGTAGGAGGCGGCCAGCATGCTGGCGAGGGTCGCGACGGGCTTCTTGGCCTGGGCGGGCAGATCCGAGAAGCCGGGCACCTGGCGCTCGAAGGCCTGCGTCTCGAGCGTGGCGTACAGGTCGTCGGTGGGCTGCGCCTTCTGCTTGAAGAAGTCCTGGTAGCTCTGTGAGCCGATCTGCGCGGGGGCCTTGCCGTTCTTGACGGCGTCGGCGTACTGCTGCTGAATCTGGGCGAGTTGCTCGGGCGTGCCGAGGATCGATTGCACGTGCTGCGCGGGGTCGAAGGTCGGCGCCTCTTGCACGCGCTGGCCGAGCATCAGCTGATCGCCGTAGCCGTAGGAACCCTGGCGGCCGGAGCGCAAGTTCTTGAGGCCGGTGTCGAGCGACGGGCCACCTTGCTGGGCGAGCACCTTTTTGCCTTCGTCGGAGAGCATCACGGCCACGTTGTCGCCGCTGGTCTGCACGTTGCGGCTGGAGATGTTGCCCAGCGAGAGGCCCTCGTTGCCGTAGCCGTAGTCGTAGCTGGAGTAACGCGAGCCCGAGCTCGAGGGCAGCTGGCCGGTGGCCAAGAAGTTCGCCACGTGATCGGTGCTCAGCTGGGCGATCGCCGTGGTGTCCGCCAGGGCGGCGTTGCGATCCGCAAGCTGCGCGGGAGTGATCGACGCCGCGCTCGGCTTGGCAACCCGGCTCGCGCCCTGGGCGGCGCTGCTGCGGTAGGCATTCAGGTTGGGCATCGAGGTCGACATTGGAACACTCCCCTTTTCAACTCACTGGATAGAGGTGTTATCGGGGTGTTAATCGTGAAAATTTCTTATCGCCACTTTAATGTTCGCCTAAAAACCGTCCAAAGCGCGCGGCGATCCGGATGGGCTGCCGCGGACACGCGTCGATCGTTCAGCAAAAAGGCCGCCTCCCGTAGGAGACGGCCCTGGCGTGCCTACGATCAGAAGACTTTCGAGGCTTCGTTGCCGATCCAGTGGAACGCGCCCATCACGCCGTCGAAGATCGAGGGCAGCGAGGCCGCCAGGTTGACGAGGCCGATCTTGCCGGCGACGTTGAGCGCCATCGCGCCGGCCGCCGGTGCGCCGAGCCAGGGCAGCACGAAGCCCAGCACGCCGCCCGCGCACATGAGGATACCCGTGCCGAGGCGGACGGAGGTGCAGACCTTGTCGAGCATCGTGGCCTTGGGATCATGCCACTTCTGAATGCAGTTGCGAATGTCGTACGGCGCACAGATCAGCCCGAGCACGGGCGCAATCTTCATGAAGACGCCGGTGACGCGCTGGTACCAGGGGTTCGCCGTCAGGCGTTCCAGGAAGCGGGTGATGGGGTTGTTGGCGATCCACTTGATGTCCTTGCCGAGCCACTTCGGCAGGTAGAGCAGAATCGTGTAGACCGCCTGGTTGGCGAGGATCTGGTGAATGCCGGCGATGCCGTTGATGACGCCGATCACGTCGCTGTCGATGACGCCGATGCCCGTCTGAATGCCGCGGATGACGCGTTCGAAAAGGCTCTGGGCCGCCTGGGCCATCATCGCGATCGCGCCGGTCTTCGCTTGCGACGGCGGCGTCGTGGTCACGGGCGTCGTCGCGATCTTCGGAAGCGCCACGGCCGCGGGCGCCGCAGGCGTTTTGCGCTGCGGGGCCTTGGCGGGCAAACTCGGAAGCACGGGGGCGATCGACATGCGTCCTTTATCGCCCTGGAAGGTCAAAGACTGGATTATTTTTACTGTTGTTTAGCCGAAGGATAAACGGTTGATTAACACGTGCGGCATGCGTGCGCTGCCGGCGCTCGAATCCCTAGAAATAGGAACCGAGATCCATGTATAGCGCCGGCCAGCCCGCGTTCACCAGGCCCTGGCCGATGCCGAGGCGCACCTGGCCGGGCGCCTGCGCGACGTCGCCGGCGATCACCAGCTCGGCGCCGACGCTCGCGAGGCTCTTGCGCGGGTCGAAGACCCCGTCCCAGGCCTGGCCGGTTTCCGCGAAGAGCGCGCCGGACAGCGTCGTGACGAAGACGGGGTAAACGCTGTAGCCGCGATCGAGGGTGGCGAGCGGAAAGCGGTACTCGGTCGAGAGCGCGAAGGCCTTGTCGCCCGTCTGGGCGCCCAGGTTGTAGCCCCGTAGATCGATCAGGTCCGTGCCGACCGTGCTCGCCGTGCGCAGATCGACGTTCGGCAGATACGTCGCGGACTGGAAGCCGCCCAGATAGAACTTGCCGCCGTGGGACCCGACCGTCGCGCCGCCCTGCGCGCGGACGGCGAGCACCTGATGCCGCCAGGGCAGCGCGAAGTAGTGGCGCCAATCCGCCCAGGTGCGACCGAACTCGGTTTGCGAGCCGAGCAGGGGCACGGCCTGCTCGTAGCCCAGCGTCACGAGGTTGCCGCCCTCGGGGCTGATCGAGTACGCGAACTTGTAGTTGTCGCCGAACTGGTAGGTGA
>DATNPP010000728.1:0-1507 GCA_036703175.1 Oscillatoriaceae cyanobacterium | reverse complement strand
AACTTCGCCCTTGCCGCGTAACTTCTAGCTACGCCTGCAAGTGCCTAGGAGGAAGCCCGCCCGGGGCGGCTTCTTAGGTATCGGAAATCCGGGATAGCTGGCACGACCGCCTCCGGCGGGCCGGCGAGATCAAGGAGGCTCATCCGCGAGTGGGTCGTCTGCCGACCAGCGCGCGGAGACATTCAACGGCGGACTACGCACGTAGGAGCTGTGGTCGATCTATTCTCGGACCCGGGTTCAATTCCCGGCGCCTCCATGGAAAACACGAAACCCGCGCGAAAGCGCGGGTTTCGTGTTTTGTGCCGCTTCGCTGGTGGCGCGCTGCGCCGCCTGTAGGGTCGCATCGGCCGCATCAGGTGGCGTCGCTCTGTAGCGAGCGCCCTACGCCGGCTCCTCCGCCCGCGACTGGAGCTCCAGCCCTCGATCCTCCGCGCGCACCACCTGCTTCCGCTTGAAGATGAACTCCGGCGCGAGGGCGACCCCTAAGAGGGTGACTGGAATGATCTGCTGCGTCTGGATGAGCAGGGCGACCGCGATCGCCTGGTCCTTGTTCATGCCGAACGCGACCGCGGCCAGCGCATAGACTGCCTGGAACACGCCGACGTTGCCCGGCGTGGGCCGCACGGCGAAGCCGAGGTTGACCAGGAGCAACGCGGCTACCGTTCCCACGAGCGACAGATTGAAGTTCGCCGCGCGCGCGGTCAGCGCGTACGTCCACACCTGCAGCGCCCAGATCCCGACGGACAGCGCCATCGCGGCGCCGAACCGCGGCCCCGTCGAAAGCCCGCCGATCGTCTGACCGAAGTGCGTGAAGTACGCGCTGAGCTTGCCGCGCCAGCCGCCGGCCGGCGCCGAGGTCTGGACGATCGTCTCATCCAGGCTGGGGCGCCGCACGAGATACACGAGGAGCACCACGATCCCCGCGAGCGCGAGCCAGGCGATCGGACGCGTCCGCGATAGTGCCGGCGGCAGCTCCAAGAAGGAGACGGAGAGCGCCAACAGCACCACGTAGCCGATCAGCTCGAACAGCCGCTCCAGGGCGAGCGTGGCCAGGATCTTCGCGCTCTGCACGTGCGCCGCGCGCGCGACGAAGACCACCCGCGCGGCCTCGCCACCGTTCGCGACCAGGACGTTGTTGAGGCCGGCGCCCGCGAACGTCGCCCGCAGCGCCATCCACAGCGAGTCGGCGCCGACCGGGCGCAGGAAGACCCACCAGCGCACGCCCTTCAAGGCGAGCGACGCCAGGTTGACGAGCGCGGCCGCGATCAGGATCCACCAGTTCGCGTTCTCGATGCTCGTCCAGGTCGTGTGCCAATTGACCTTGCGAGCGAACACCACGAGCGCGGCGATGATCACCACGCTCAATGCGATACGGATCGTGTGGGAGACGGCTTTCTTCATGCGGCGTCCAGGCGCTCGAATCGATAGCCTTGTTCCAGCAAACGATCGACGATGAGAGGCACCGCACGTGCCGTCTGCACGCGGTCGCCACGAGGATCGTAGCCGT
>DATNPP010000723.1:0-5077 GCA_036703175.1 Oscillatoriaceae cyanobacterium | reverse complement strand
TCGGTCAGTACATCGCTCGTGGAGCCGCCCCGCTCGTTCGCCAGCTTTTCGAGTTGCTGAATGGCCGAGGGTACCAGCCGGAAGGTCTTGAGTTCGCGCCGGGCCCCACTCTTTGAGGGGCGTCCACTCGCTTGCTTGGTCATTTGCTGCGTCTGTCCTTCCACACAAGTTGTCCGTCGCCAATCCGGGCGATGCCCGGTGCTTGCCAAGCCGGCGAGAAGACAACGCCTATTACAACATCGTAACGGGACTTTGCCAAGTCCATTCCCCATCATTTTCGAGCACAATCACGTCCATTTCGGCCAGGCTTGCGCTCACACCCGCCTCAGTCGTGACGAAGACCTCCGCTCCCGCCACGCGCGCGGTCGCCAACTGGAGCGCGTGGTCGAGCGACAGGCCCTGCCGCGCGTGCAACTGGGCCGCGCGGTCGGCGATCGCCTGATTCACCTCCACCAGCGCCAGGTGCGGAAAGGTGGGCAATAAAAAGTTGAATTCCTGCGCCAGCGCCTCGTCCTTCGCCCGGTAAGCCTCCGAGAGCAGCGTCGCGAAGGTCAGCATCGAGGTGACGGCCTCGAGCCGTCCCTGCTCGATGTGCTCGAAGAGCGGAAGCGTCAGGGCCGCCTTGGCACTTTCGCCATGCAGGTAGGCCTGGAACGGCCCCAGGTCCACGGCGATTTTGTGATAGCGCGCCAGCTGCGCTGCGAAGTCCTTGGCCATGCCTCACTCCTGTCCGTGCCCTTTCGAGCGACCGAACAGGTGCCTGGCGTAGCTCGCGGGCCGCCGATACAGCACGAGCGCGCTGCCCTCGACCGTGCCGACGAGCTCGTCGCCTGGCTGCAGGTGGAGTTGCTGGCGCAGGCCCTTGGGAATCACGACCTGGAACTTGGAGCTGATTTTCAGCGGCGTCGGCTTACCTTCTGGATTCATGTAAGACAGTTTGCCAGTATGTAAAACATATGTCAAGTATGCTTTACCAATTCGACAAAGGTAAAACAAGAATCGGAAGCAGCATTGCCCTCTCCCCCGGAGGGTGGGAGAGGGACGCCGAAGCCCTGTTCAGGGGCTGAGGCTGGGAGAGGGACGGGGAGAGGCAGCGCCCTGTGGCACTGACGTGAATTTCAGCTGGCCTGGGGTCGCCCCCTCTCCCGATTGTCCCGCCTGGACGGCGGTCCAATATCCCTCTCCCACCCTCCGGGGGAGAGGGCAATGGATCTTCGCCTTGGTAAGACGATTTTTAAAACGTCTTACTTTCTCAGCCCAGATTCCGCCGCTGAAAGACCACCATCGCCAGCACGATCCACCCCGGAATCGTGAGCAACTCCAGTCCCTGCGCGCGCGTCAGGCCATCGCCGAACGGCAGGGCGATCGCCAGCGTCCGCAGCGCATCGAGCGGCAACACGCGCGAGATGCCGTCCGCGAGGTAGCCGGCCCAGGCCGTGTGCGGATCCTGCTCCAGCACGATCAAATTCGGCGCGATGCTCGCGGCCACCCAGGTGAACAGGGCGGCCGCGGCCGCGCCCATCGTCGGCAGAAAGGTCGAATAGAACAGCGCGACGGCGGCGAAGAGAATCGGCACCAAAGTCGACAGCAGCAAGCCGATAAACAGCGCCCCCAGAGGCATGCCGGGCATGTGCAGCCAGGCCTGAATCAGCAAAAACACGCCCCAGAGCGCAAAGCTCGCGAGCAGAAACGCGAACGCGCCCACGGCCTTGCCGAGCATCAACAGCCAGCGCGGCAGCGGCTTGATGGCGAGCAGCAACACCGTGCCACGCTCGATCTCGGTGGAAACGAGCCCCGCGCCCGCGAGCAGGCCCAAAAGCGTTCCCAGAAAGCCCAGCATCCCGTACACGCCCTGCGCCAGCTCGCGGCTCTGCGACAGCAGCAACGGCGCCGCCTTATCGCCCGCGTTGGCGAAGGTCACGGCAATCACCGCCATCACGACCGCGATGGCAATCGGCGCAAAGGCCAGCCGCTGGCGCCAGAGCTCCAAGAGCGTCAGGCGCACGATGGTGGCGAACTTCGAGGGCAAAGCGGCAGCGGTCATTGCGGCGTCTCCACCAGGCGCATGAACAGGTCTTCCAGGCTCTCGTGATGCGGCGTCAAGGCGTAAAGGGAGCCGCCGGCCGCCACGATCGCCCGGGCGATCGCCGGCAACTGCTCGTCGGTGGCCACCTCGAACGCCAAATCCACGTGCCCCGCCTCGCGCGGATGCGCCTCGAGCTTCGTCGTCAGCGCGGCGACGGCGCTCTGGACCTCGGGCGAGAAATCGCCCACACGGGCGTCGACGCGCAGCACCGCGCCGGTCAGCCCGTGAATCGGTCCCTGGCGCACGAGCCGCCCGTTGCGCAGAATCGCGACCTCCTCGCAGACGGCCTCGACCTCGGAGAGCAGATGCGAGTTCAACAACACCGTCGCGCCGCGCTCGTGGGCCTCGCGAATGATCGCGCGCACCTCGCGGCGGCCCACCGGGTCCAGGGCCGAGGTCGGCTCGTCGAGCACCAGCAGCTCGGGCTCGTGCAGCAAAGCCTGCGCCAGCACGAGACGCTGCTGCATGCCTTTCGAGAATCCCCCCGCGCGATCGCGCCGACGCGCCGCGAGGCCGACCTGCTCCAGGCACACTTGCACCCGCTTCTGCAGCGCCGGCCCTCTCATGCCGCACAGGCGCCCCTGAATGTCGAGGAACTCCTCGGCGCTCAAAAAGGGCGGCAGCTGGAACTTCTCGGGCACGAACCCGATGCGGCGGCGCACGTCGAGCGACTGAATCGCACCGCCCAGCACCTCGGCCGTGCCCGCGCTCGGCCGCACCAATCCGAGCAGCATCTGAATCGTGGTGGTCTTGCCGGCGCCGTTGGGGCCCAACAGGCCGAACGTCACGCCGCGCGGCACCGTCAACGCGAGATCGTCCACGGCGGCGAAAGTGCTCCATCCGCGGCGGTAGCGCTTCGTCAGACCATGGCAGGCGATCGCCGGGGCTTCCACGTGCTCCTCCAGTGCAAATTGTCCCGGCCATCTTAACACGAGGGACGCCTGCCTGGTGGCGCATGCGTCACACGCCGGGAATTGGCATTATTGCCCAAAATCACCGGACGGCCTGACCTTGAGGAAAGATACCGAGCGTGATATGGTGAGGTCGGGGGTTTAGCGCCAGTCGCCATGCTCCCTTGAAAACCAAGCGAAGAGAGGAGATCTATTCTTTGAGCAAAGACAAGGAAGACGTGATTGAGATGGAAGGGGTCGTCGAAGAGGCCCTGTCCAACGGGATGTTCAAGGTCAAGCTGGACAACGGCCACGAAGTGCTGGGCCACCTGGCCGGGCGCATGCGCCGGTTCCGCATCAAGGTGTTGCTGGGAGACCGCATCAAGGTCGAGCTTTCGCCCTACGATCTGACCCGCGGCCGCATCACGTTCCGCCAGAAGGGCAACTACACCCCGGCGCCCCGGCGCTAACCGCGCTGTGGTCGGGCGGCCAGGATCGGAGCGGACGTGCCGAGATCCCCGACGTGGTCCAGCGGCCAGAAGCGGAAGCTCGCGCGCCCGATGACGCGGCGAAGCGGCACGCAGCCCCAGATGTGGCTGTCGATGCTGTGATTGCGATTGTCGCCGAGCACGAAGATTTCGCCCGCCGGCACATGGCGCGCCGGCATCTCGTAGCGCGGGGGCGATTGAATATAGTCTTCCTGAATCGGCTGCCCGTCGATGAAGACGTGACCGTGTGACACGGTCACCGTCTCACCGGGCAGGCCAATCACGCGTTTGATCCAGGGAATCTTGTTGTCGTAGCCGAAGGCCTCGACGGCGCGGGGCGGCTGAAAGACCACGATGTCGCCGCGCTTGGGCGCGGCCAAGTGGTACGAGACCTTCTCGATCAGCACGCGATCGCCGATTTGCAGCGTCGGCAGCATCGAGCCCGAAGGAATGAAGCGCGCCTCGGCGACAGTGGCGTGGCAGGCGGCGGCCAGGCAAACGGCCAGCACGAGGCTGACGCCCATGTCCCGCCAGGCGTCCCAGGTCAGCAGCTCCGGCAATCCGTGCCGACGATCCATGAGGTCTCCGCCCCTATCGGGTAAAATGAGCAACGAAGGTATCATTCCCCGAAACAGGAACGGATAAGCGTGCATTCCCGGTTATTCGCGCTCGGCCTGGCTTTCGCGGCGATCGCCGGTTGCGGCACGCCGCCGGATCTGCCCAAGCCGCTGCCGACCAACTATCAAGAACAGGCGAAGTCGGAAGACATCTACCGCCGCTGGGCGATCGCCGTCGAGCATCACCCCGGCGTCATCGCCACCTACTTGTCGGAGAACAACAATCCGCGCCAGTTCGTCGTGGTCGTGCAGGACAATCAGTCCGGCAACGCGATCATGAACCAGTACCACGGCAACCTCGACGGCCTGCCGCTCCGCGTTCAGGTCGTGACCAAGCAGGTGCCGGACGACGTACCGCAAGACGCGGTGCCGACCGTCAAGCAGCCCACCACCTGGTGGGGCCAGGTGCTCGAGTTCTTCGCCCAGCTGCCCGCGCGCTGGCGCAGCGAGAAGTAATCAGGGCTCGCGAAAGAGGCTGCGCGCCGCCCAGAGGTACTGCGCGCCGGACAGCAGCGTGAGCACGACGGCGAGCCAGTAACAGGCCTGGCCCGCGGCCGAGGCGAGTCCGTTGCCCGAGCTGAGAGCGAAGAGCAGCAGGGCGATCGCGACCATCTGCATGACGGTCTTGGCCTTGCCGAGCCAGCCCGCCGGCACGATCACGCCGCGGCTCGCCTCGAGCGCGCGCAAGCCGGTGACGAGGAACTCGCGAAAGAGAATCAGCGTGACGCTCCAGGCCGGCAGCACGCCGTGCGCCGCGAGGCCCACCAACGCGCCCGTGACGAGCACCTTGTCGACCAGGGGATCCATCAGCTTGCCGAGGGTCGACACCTGGTTCAGGGCGCGCGCGAGAAAGCCGTCGACCCAGTCCGTCAGCGAGGCGACGAGGAAGAAAATGAGCGCCCAGAAGTAGTGTCCGGGCGGCTCGAGGAGGAAGAGGAATGGAATCGCGAGAAGCAGCCGGCTGAACGTGATCCAATTCGGCAACGTCATGCTTCC
>DATNPP010000713.1:0-5577 GCA_036703175.1 Oscillatoriaceae cyanobacterium | reverse complement strand
CCTGCGGGCTGCAGGCCACCGGATACGGCACCGGCTTGGCGAACCGACCGCTGCGCTCGAAGCCGCAGAACAGCTCGGGCAGGCGGTGGTAGTCGAAGTGGCGCGACGTGTCGTAGAGCCCCGTGAGCACCCGATTCGCCTCGTCCTTGTGGCCGTGATCCGCCATGCCCTTGGCGATCACGCTGCAATCATGCGGCCAGACCGTGCCGTTGTGGTAGCTCAGCGGATTGTAATTGGGCGCGTCCGAGCTCATCGTGCGAATGCCCCAGCCGTTGAACATGTCCGACGCCATCATGCCGCTCACGACCTCGGAAACGCGCGCCGACTCAATCAGCCCGCTCCAGAGCGCATGGCCCGGGTTGCTCGTCTTGGCGCGCACCTGCTGCTTGTGGCCGTCGAGGGCGATCGCGTAGTACCCCTCCTCGGCGACCCAGAAGGCCTCGTTGAAACGCTTCTTGAGGCGCTTGGCCTCGTCACGCAGCCGCTGCGCCATCTCGGGCGCGTTCATCACCTCGGCCAGCTCGGCCATGCGGCGCTTGGCGTCGTACACGTAGCCCTGCACCTCGGCGAGGGCGATCGGTGCCTCGGCGAGCGTCGCGTCGGGGTGGATAACCGAGTCGTGCGAGTCCTTCCAGCCCTGGTTCGCGAGCCCCTTGTCGCCCTTGCGGGCGTACTCGACGAAGCCGTCGCCGTCCGCGTCGCCGTACACGTCGATCCACTCCATCGCGCGCAACGCGTTCGGCCAGACCGACTCGACCAGGGCGCGATCGCCGGTCCAGCGGTAGGTCTCGGAGAGCAGAATCAGCCACAACGGCGTCGCGTCGATCGTCCCGTAGTAAGGCGTGTGCGGCACGTCGCCCAGCGCCGCCAGCTCGCCCTCGCGCAGCTCGTGCAGAATCTTGCCCGGCTCCTCGTCGCGGAAAGCATCGACGCGCGTGCCTTGATGCCGCGCCAGAAAGCGCAGCGTGGCCTTGGCGAAGTCGGGCCCGAGCGGCAGGCTCTGCAGCGCCGTGATCAACCCGTCGCGGCCGAAGGGACAGGTGTACCAGGGAATGCCGGCCGTCGGATAGGGGCCGTCGGCCGTCGGCGTCATCAGCATGAGCATGTCCGCCACGCCGCGCTGCAGAAAGGCCGCGAACCCGGGATGCGGGCTGTCGAGGCGCGTCAGGCCCGCCTCGGTCTTCGCATGCAGCTTCTCGAGCGTCTTCATGCCGAGCGGCTCGTCGGGCCGATCCGAGCCGCCGACCCCGTCGAGGCAAGGCACCACGTCGAGCTCGATCGCCCAGTGGCCGCCGCGCGCGGGCAACTCGAGCTGCCATTCGACGCGCACGCCGGTCTCGTGAGTATCCGTCCAGCTGCAAGGCGTGAGGCGCGTGGGCTTCTTGGAGAAGCCCAGCGAGGTGTGGCGCAACGCGCCGTCCGCGCCACGATAAAGCAGCTCGGCGCCGCCCGAGGTCTCGCGCGGATGCAGAAACGTGCCCTGCGCGCTCTTGGAGAAATAGCCGCGGACCTCGAAGATGTCCTTGAAATCCGAGCGCAGCTCGAGCGTCAGCGTGGTGCGCACCGGAAAGGCGTTGTAGTTGGTGACCTCGAGGCGCTCGCGCACGCCGCCGTCCACCACGCGCGTGCGGGCGAGGTGCATGGTCTCGCGGCGCACGGTCGGCCCGTCCTCCTGGTCGAACGCGTCGTTCATGGCCTCGACGCGCGAGAAGAAGTTGTGCTCGGTGCTCGCGGACAGCACGATCGGCGCGCGCCCGGCCAGCGCGAGCGTGAGGCCGCTCAGAAAACGCGTGTCCTTGAAGTAGACGCCCTGACCGCACTCGCAGCCGGGATGAATGCCGCCGTCCGTGTGCGTGACGACGAACGTGTCGCCTTGCTTGATCGTGGCGCGCGTGTGCGAGCACGAGGGGGCGATCGCCGGCGGCGCCGCCATCACACGCCCAGTCAGTTCGACGTCGACGGGCAGATCTTGCCCGAAAACGGGCAGGGCGGCGGGAATGCGGAATTCAGGGTCAGCCATTCAATTTCTCTCCTCGGGCTCCAACTTGGGGAATATACCCGCGCCCATGGGGCGAAAACGATGGAAGCGAGAGAAATCTTGCTTGCGAAGACCCGCTTGAGCGGCCCCTTTGCCGCTCTACCCCTGCTCGTTGCCTTCCGGCGGCCTGCCGAAAGCGTCCAGCGCCGGATCGAGCTTGCTGCGGTCCGCCGTGTCGCTGAAGACGATGCCCGCCTTCTGGACTTCCTGATACGGCAACAACCACACGAGCGACTCGTCGTGCAGGTCGACGACCTGAATGTGGTTGCCCCATGGATCCTCGAAATCGCAGCGGAAGTAGGCTTCCGGCGTGATGTGGTACTTCTCGATCAATTTTCGGCGCACTTCCTCGAGTTGCCCCTCATCGCGCACGATGAAGCCGAAGTGGCGCATCTGCATGGGAATCTTCTCGTGGCACTCGAAGATCGCCATGAACTGGTGCTCGCCGACCTTGCACCAGGCCGCGCCCTCGCCGCCCGTGAGCATTTCCAGCCCGAAGACGTCCTGATAGAACGCCACCGTCGCGGCGACGTCGGTGGTGGCGATCGCCACGTGGTTGATGCCGTAAACGTGAACCGGCACGGGGGCCTCCTTCGCTTTGAGGGTCTGATTCAACTGTACCTCGGGACGTTTTTTTCGGCATCTATCAATCTCATTCGCATTTTCGGGAGTGCTCTCCAAAATCGAAATACCAGGCGTATCGGGCAACTCCTGGCCGGTCATCGCAGGAGCCTGGATTCACTTAGGACACTTGTTGCAGTTAGGGCACTTACTGTGCTATGCTCAGTCTCGAAACGGCGTTTTCAGAAAGTGAGTAGAAGATGGCGATGCGCGATACGCCACTGTCCATTCAGGTAGCCGATTCCGAGCAGCGGGCACTGGAGCAGGTACTTTCGCTTCTCGATGCCGAGAACTCGCATCTAAGCGTCGTCGCCGCCTCGGGAGAGGCCTGCCGGCTCTCGCCTTCCCTCGAGGGTGGTTTGCGGGCCATTCTTCACGTTCTCAGGGCCCAACGGGCCATCGAGGTGTTGCCAGTCGAGGAAGAATTGACTCCGAACGAGGCCGCGGAGCGCCTTAATGTCTCGCGCACCTTTATCAGCAAGTTGATCGAGCGAGGCGAGCTCTCGTGCCGCATGGTGGGGACGCACAAACGCATCCCCCTGGGCGACGTGCTCGCTTGCAAGGAGCGCATGGCGGCAAAGCGCCAGACCGGACTCGCGGCGATTGCCGAGCTCAGCCAGGCGCAGCGGGGTGAAATCGACGCCCCTTACCCCGGCCGACGGCAAGTATAGGTCGCGCCTGATGGCGACGCTCGCAGCCGTCCTGAAGCAGCAAGCGAGTTATAAGAATCCGCCGGTTTCGCTTGCCGATCTTCTCTCGAAATTGGAGACCATCGTACCAAGGACGGTTGTTGCCGTTCATAGCTACCTTGGCCCGTAGTGACGTGCTCCCGGATATGCCGTCAAAATCGCTGACTCCAGTTCGCGAGCTCGCTGTTCACCTCGACCTCGCCGAGTTCGAGCGAACAGCGGATGCAATTGACGAGGCTTTCGTGCAAATAGAGATCGTCGAGCATCTCGCTATCCGATCGCAATCTGCCAACCGCCGTTGGTGTTGCCGTTGATGAAGTGCGCGAGCTGGCCGGCGGTAAAGGCCTTGTGGTTGATGCTCGCATCTGCCGGGTCGTTGAGAATGAAGCGACCCTGGTCGTCCATGCCCACCACGAGCAGGTAATGGCCGCCCTGGCCAATGCGGCTCGCGTCGTGCGGCGGCAGCGCGAAGTAATCGCCGTTCGCCACCACCAGCTTGCCGGCCTTGAGCTGCTTGGCAATCCAATCCGTGTCCGCGTGTGGCCCGTGCACTTCGGCCGGCTGTCCGATCTTCTTGGCCATCTGCGCAATGCCTTGCACGCCCGTGCCGTCGCCGGTGGTGCCGCCGGCCGCGCCGAGGGTGTTGATGAGCTTGGCATCGCTCAAATCCTTGCCCCAGCCGAACGCGCGCGCCACCATGGCCATCGAGGTGGGCCCGCAGTTGGACGGGCCGTTGGTGTAGCCCTGGGCCGCGCCCTCCGGCTTGTACTGGTTGATGTACGGCGCATCGCCGAGGGAAGGCTTCGCGGGAGCCGGTGCAGGCGCCGGCTTGGCCTTGTCGAGCAGCGCCTGGGCATCCTGGCGCACGGAGGCCAGGGCCGACTGCGGCGAGGCCTGGAACGTGTCCGCGCCGAAGACGCTGCTCGGCGAGAGAATCGCGATCTCGCCGCTCGGGCTGGCCGGCGCAGGCGCAGAGGCGCTCGTCGTCGCGCTCGGCGCGAACGACAAGACCGATTTCACGCCAGCTTGCCAATCCAGCAGCCGCAGCGCCATGGGGCCTCCCGAAAACTCCAACTCGCAGAGGTTATCCCGGCCCGACGGCCACTATTTGCCTAAGCCTGGTTGAAGGTTCGGCTAAATTCCGGCCTGCCCGCGCCTTCCGCTTTCATGCAACACCCGTTATAATGCATGGGCCGTTGAACCCCCTTTTGACGCCGCATTCATCGCCGAAATCGCCACACGAGAAGGACTCCGATGATCACCGAAGCCGACCGCCAATACATGCAGCGGGCCATCGAGTTGGCCTGGCAGGGTCGCGGCTGGACGAGCCCCAACCCGCTGGTGGGCGCCGTCGTGGTCAAGGACGGCCAGATCATCGGCGAGGGCTTCCATCCGCAGGCCGGCAAGCCGCACGCCGAGGTCTTCGCGCTGGACGCCGCCGGTGACCAGGCCCGTGGCGCCACGCTCTACGTGACGCTCGAGCCCTGCGCGCACCACGGCCGCACGCCGCCCTGCGCCGAGAAGCTGATCGAGTCCGGCGTCGAGCGCGTGGTCGTCGCGGTGACGGATCCCAATCCGCTCGTCGCGGGCCGCGGCATTCAGGCGCTTTCGGACGCGGGCCTCGAGGTCGAGGTCGGCGTGCTGCCGCAAGAGGCCACGCGCCTCAACGAGTCCTTCTTCAAGTACATCCGCACCAAGCGCCCCTTCGTCGCGATCAAGACCGGCATGAGCCTCGACGGCAAGATTGCGACGGCCTCCGGCGAGAGCCAGTGGATCACGAGCGAGGAGTCGCGCGGGCACGTGCAACTGCTGCGCGCGACCTACGACGCGATCATGGTCGGCGTGAACACGATCGTGCAGGACAATCCGCGCCTCACCTGCCGGTTGCCCGGCGGACGCCAGCCGATGAAGATCGTCGTCGACTCGATGGCTCGCACGCCGCTCAACGCGCAAATCTTCCAGAAGCCGGCCACGGGGCTGCTGCGCTCGAACACGATCATCTGCGTGAGCGCGAAAGCTCCCGACGAGCGCGTGCGCGCGCTGCGCGAGATGGGCGCCGAGATTCTGGTCGCGCCGACCACGGGCTTTTCCGTCGACGCCCACATCGACCTCGATAAGCTGATGCCGCTGCTCGGCAAGCGCGAGATCACGAGCATTCTGCTCGAGGGCGGCGGCACGCTGAACGCGGCCGCATTGAGCGCGCAGATCGTGGACAAGGTCTACGTCTAC
>DATNPP010000702.1:0-13172 GCA_036703175.1 Oscillatoriaceae cyanobacterium | reverse complement strand
CAGGGCCGTGGCCTTTTCGGGCGTGAGGCCGGGATGGGCGACGCGCGCGAGCTCGTAGCGGGTGTTGAAGGCGGCCCGCCGCTCGCGCAGGACGACCGTCAGCGCGCTCGAGATCAGGCCTTCCACTGCAGCCACCGCAGGTAGTTGGTGTAGCGCTGGTGGTAGTACTTGAGCTTGATCACGTCGTCGAAGATCGGCCCGTAGAGCTTGCGCCCCTGGCTCCACTCGGAAATGACGCGCTCGATCTCGACCAGGCGATGGCGCACCTGCGCCTCCGTCAATCCGTCGAGGCCCTCGGCGTACGCCCGGTCGATGAGGGCAAGCGGATCCGTGGTGTCGAGATCCAGCCGGTCGTACTCGGCGCAGGAGCGGTCGAAGAGCTCGCGCAGCCAGCCCACGCGATCGACGCGGAAGACCGCGTGCCCCGGTTGCTCGAAGTAGGGCGCATCCGGGTTCTGCACCAGCTTGTCGTGCAGCACGAAGGGCAGCACCTGGCGGACGTCTTCCAGCTCGACCTCGCGATTGCCGCGGAACCAGGCGATCGCCTTGACGAACACCAGCACCGTCATGAGCGCCCGCACCGAGAGCCCGTTGCGCGTCTGGTCGCCGAGGTCCTTCAGCCGGTCCTTGCCGGTCTCCATGGTCTCGATGATCGCCGGGTCGATGCCCGAGAGCTTCACGGTGTCCTTGGTCTTGTACTCGAACTGCCGCGCGGCGGCCTCGCGGAACTCGAACTGGCTCGCGAAGTACTCGATGCGCCGGCGCAGGGGCTCCGGCAGCGAGACGCCCATGATTTCCCGATTGGCCTGGTCGAGCTCGTCCGCGCTGAAGATCACGGAGGGCGGCACCACTTCTTCCGGGTGAATGCCGGCTTCGAGGCGGGCCAGCAGATCGCCCAGAAAGCGCGGATTGAAGTGCAGCGCTTTGCCGACGACGTCGATGCGATCGCGCAACGCCTCGATCACCTGATACGTGCCGCCGCCCGCGTCGTCGTTGGCCGTGAGGTACCAGGCGGCCTCGGGGCACTCGTAGACGTGGTCGAGGATCTCGGCGTAGTTGTCCGCCATCACGGTGAGCAACGCGGACTGGGTGCGCGTGGGAATGCGGTTGTACTCGTCGATGATCTTGACGCGCATGCCGAGCCATTTGCGCCAGGCGATGCGAATCTCGTCCATGCTCTCGGCGCCGACGAGATCCGCGGGCAACGGATTGCCGAGGAGATCCGTCACCGTCATCTGCGGCTGCCCGTGCTGAATCGCGCGCCGCACATCCGCGAGCGGATAGCCGGCGAGCACGCCCATCAGGATCGCGCTGGCCGTCTTGCCGCGCCCCGGGCCGCCGACGAGCAGGCAGCGCCGCCGCGTGACGAGCGTGAGCAGCGGCAGCAGAATGAAGCTCGAGTAGCTCTGCCCCGAGGGCAGCACCAACGTGTCGCCCGTGTCGCCGAGCTTGAAGGTCTTGGACGGCCCCTCGTGATACTCGATGTCGTAGAACGGGCTGATGACGGCGTGGTTGACCATCCAGAAGTAGGCCTGCCGCAACTTCTCGTCGAGCGGCCGCTCGGCGTCGCCCTCTCGGCGCGAGGAAAGCGGCCCGTCGTAGAGATCCGCCACGTCGAAGCCTCGGCTCGCGGGCGTGGTGCGGGGATTGGTCGGGGAAGCCGAGACCTTCTGGAAGCTGAACGGTTGCATTCCGGCCCTCCTGGTTGCCTGCAAGGCTTGTACCCGAGAGAGGCCGTGGCCCCCGTGCACGAGCGATTTCGTGCGTTGGTTTCCGAAAAGAGGCGATTGACGCAACTAATTACAAAGTGTACACTTTTGGTGGAGGGCAATCCAATGAGCACGAACCAGAGTGTGACCGCCAAGGACGCACGGGCGAACTTTTCGGAGCTGATGAACCGGGCGTTGTTCGCCAAGGAGCGCATCGTGGTGACGAAGAACGGCAAGCCTGCCGTGGCGATTGTCCCGGTGGAGGATCTCGAGGCCATCGAGCGTGATCGCTTCCGTGCCGCCATGCTCGAAACCGGAGCCCAATACGAGAGCACGTTCCGTCGATTGGCTGAATGAGCGAGCCGCGCTTTCTTTCGCTCGACGAAGTTCTCGAGATCCAGGCTTACCAGGTCGAGCAACACGGTGGGAAGCACGGGGTGCTGAACCGGGCGATCCTCGAATCGGCGGTCGCGCAGCCGCAGTCCGGCATTGGTGACGATTACTTTCACGCTTATCCGTTCGGAATGGCGGCGGCCTACCTCTTTCACCTCAACAAGGGCCATGCCTTCCACGACGGCAACAAGCGCGTTGCCACCCATGCGGCGCTTGTTTTCCTCCGCTTGAACGGATACAGACTGACGGCAACCGAGGATGCTCTTTACGACCTCTCGATGGCCGTCGCTCGTGGCGAGGTAGACAAGCCGGCCATTACGGCCTTTCTTGAGGCTCACGCCGTCCGTGCGTGAGATCCGGCAAGTCGGAATGAAGGTCGTGCGGAGCTTCCGCTTTCAAGGCGCGCGCGATGCGACGGTCCGGCACTACCCAGATCAGCGCACCCAAGGCGTAAATGGCCTGGGCGATCCAGGGGGACCAGAGGTTGGAGGCAATCGCCGTCAGGTAGAGAACCGGCGAAAGTTTCCCTTTCCAGTCCCGACCGACGGCCTTTCGCAGCACAACGGCGCCGTCCGGAGTGGACATGATGGCCTTTTGCAGCAGCCAGTAGGCGATCGCCGCGACGAACAGCACCACGCCGTAGAGCGCGGACGGCACGCGCGCGAAGCCGCAATTGCCCACCCAGCTCGTGGCGAAGGGCAGCAGCGAGAGCCAGAACAACAGGTGCAGGTTGGCCCACATCACCCGGCCGTTGATGCTCTCGAGCGTGCTCAACAAATGGTGATGGTTGTTCCAGTAGATGCCGACGTACGTGAAGCTCAGCACGTAGCTCAAAAAGACGCCGAGCAGGGGGCGCAACGCAGCGAGCGAGGCCTCGTGCGGCGCATGGAGGTCGAGCACCATGATCGTGATGATGATGGCCATAACGCCATCGCTAAACGCCTCCAGGCGGTTCTTGTTCATGGCGCCTCCGGACGAGTGGGCGCCAATTTTATCACGCCTGCTTCGCGCGTTAGCGCAAAGTGCCCCGTGCCATCGCGGATTTACTCATAGGCTTTGAGCGACACCACGTGGATCATTTCCGTCTGCGAAAGCACGATCTTGAGCTCCGTGGGCTGCATGACGGCATCGGCGCCCGTGCTCGAAGCAACGGCCGGCACGAGGAACTTCGGGAACGTGCCCTTGACGTCGAACTCCTCCAACACGACGCCGTCGGGGATCGTCTGGTTCGGCATCGTGGGCGCCTGCGCGCTTGAGATCGCCTGGTGCGTGATCGTCAGGTTCTGGCCCTTCCAGTCGGTGGTCGCGATGTCGCGGGCCAGGGGTTCGAGGTCGGCGTCGCTGGCGCTTGCGGTCCAATCGTTGGGGTCCGAGCCTTGTGGCGCCTTGCCCGTCGCTCGCAACAGGGGGCTCTGTTGGACGTCGTGATCCGCGACGAGCTGGACCGTATGGGTCTCGGTCGTATTTTCGTACGTGAGCTGGACCTTGAGCGTCTGCAGCGACACATCGGCGAGGCCCGTCACGTGTGCCGGATCCAGCGGTAAGCTGAAGTCGCTAAGGTCCTTGTAGGCGATCTGTTTGACAATCGGCGGGCCCGAGGGCGGCGTGAGCGTCATGGTGAGCGTGCCGTCCGGCGCCTCGCCTGTGACCGTGAATGTCAGTTTGTCGCCGAGGTAGAAGGGATTGCTCAGCTGCAGACGGAAGCCGGGATTGTAGGAGGTGCCTGGTACGGGCTTGCTCATGGCCTCGAGCATGTGCCCGTCCTCAGGAGAAATGATCTGGACGACCTCCCCGATCGGCGGCGGTCCACCGCCCACTTGTCCGGGTACCGGGTGAGTGCTGGGGCCAATGGCACTGAGATTGCTGCCCGTGATCGTCGCGTACCAGACCAGGGAGTCCGGAGTGAAGTTGCCGAGGTGGAGCATCTCGGGCGAAACGTTTTGCGAGAGCCATTGCAAGGTCTGCAATTGAACGTTCACGGTGGCGCTCGCGTTGCCGCCGCGGGCGATCGTCTCGACCTTGTCTTTGGTGATGTCCGGATTCGGCACGGCCGGCCAGCGGGGATCCATCACCGGCCCGCCATGCACGCTGACCCCGCCTTCGTTCGGCCCCGCGGCCTGCCGTACGATCGTCTCGGGCGCGAAGCTGACCTGAGCCTCAGCGAGCGGCAGCGCGATGATGTGCATGCGGCCGCAAATGTCTTGGGGGACGTTCGCGTTGTCCGGCGGTTCCCAGCGCGTCACGCGCGCCACGAACCCGTTGCCCTGGTTCTTTACCGACACGATACGCGTCGTCGCCCCCTGGCGCACGTCGCCGTCGAAGGCGGCGACCGCCACGTATTGGCTGAAATCGAGCTTCGTCAACGTATCCGGCAGATCCGGCGGGGGCTCAGACTTGCCGTTCGTCAGCGGAATCGCGATGCGCGGGTGGCGTGCGAGAAAGGCGTTCAAGTCACTTTGTGAGTGAAGCACGGCCGTCTCGGAACTGCCCGTCTGGAAGTGGAAGGCCGAGATACCGATCCGATCATCCAGGATTGTACGAAAGGGAAGGCTCGCGGAAGAGATGTTCGCCGTCGCGCTGGCCGTACCACTCGCGTTGCCCTGGTAGTTGTTGCTCGTTTGCGCCGACTCGAAGGCGCCGGCGCTGAGTCCTTCAAGCGAGCAGCCCGAAAGGGCGATCGCCAGAAGCAGGATCAGTGGCGCGTGATACCGGATCATCAGGGCTTCCTTTCTGAAGGTTCAACGGGCGAGGGCGAGACCGCGAACGAGGGCTCTGGCGAGGGCATCGACTGCTTGAGAGTGACATCTGTCGTTTGATTGGCAATCACGGTGACACGCTCGCTGTCGCCGTTGCGCAGCGCGAGAACGTCCTTTCCTGGAACCAGGTGATCGACGGTCACACTGCCTGAGGCATCGGTCGTGTAGGGCAACCCGTCGCTGCACTGTCCGGCGCTCGGCTCCTGGGCGACGCCCACGACGGCGCCAGGCTCGGGATGCCCCTGCCAGTCGACTACCGTGATGTGGAGGCTGCCCGGCGACGCCCACCAAGTGCCGGGCGCGAGCGTCGGCGAGACACAGTTGTCCGAGATCGACGTCAGGCTGGTTGGTTCGGAAGCTCCGGGGACCGGAAACGGGAAAAAGATTCCCGAATTCGCACTCGAAGCCGCGTTGCAGCCGAGAAGGAGCAAGGGCAACCCTATGCCGGCAAGGGCTCGTCGCATGTCATGGCCTCTATCGGGAAGCGGGCTCAAACAGATTTCAGATGTCGTCGCGTGAGGGACGGCACCGGCGCCACACGGGGATTTGGCAACGGTTTGGCGGCAAGCTCTACGAACGGATGCATGCTGCCAAAACGGTAGTTTGCGCCATTTTAGATCAGATATTCTGATATTACAAGTCGACATGGCGCTCAATATCTTAATCGCTCGCTCGTCCGGGCAGGGTTGTACGGCGAATGGGATCGTGCGATCGCCCACATACTCTTCCTTGTGTGCCGGGTTAACCTATTGACCGCGCGGCGCCGGCGTTGAGCGCCATAGGGGCGCGAAAGCCGCACAGGCGAAAGGGAGCACGATGCAAAAACGGGTCGAGGTTCTGGTCGGTACGCGCAAGGGCGCCTTCATCTACCGCGCAGACGCCGAGCGGCGGACGTGGGAATGCCAGGGGCCGATCCAGCTGGGGGCGATCGTCAACCATCTGGTCGCCGACAAGCGCGGCAGCGGCACCATGCTCATGGGCGCCAAGACCGGCCACCTCGGGCCCACGGTCATGCGTTCGACGGATGGCGGCAAGACTTGGAAAGAGGCCGACAAGCCGCCCGCCTTCCCGGCCGAGCCCGAGAACAAGAAGGCGCCGGCCGTAGACGTGGTCTTCTGGGTCGAGCCCGGGCACACCAGTGAACCTGGCGTCTGGTGGGCCGGCACGTCGCCCCATGCGCTCTTCCGCTCCGACGACGACGGGCAGACCTGGCAAGAGGTCGCGGGCTTCCGAAACTACATCGCCAGCCTCGACCAGGACTACATCGGCGACGTGCCCGGCGGCGGCATCACACACTCGATTCAGGTCGACCCGCGCGACGCCAAGCATCTGTACGTGAGCATTTCGGGCGGCGGCGTGTTCGAGACGCGCGATGCCGGCGAAACCTGGTCGCCCTTCAACGCCGGACTGGCGGCGGACTTCATGCCGGATCCGAACGTGCCGTACGGCCACGATCCCCACTGTGTGCAATTGCACCCCCTCAAGCCCGATCGCCTCTACCAGCAGAATCACTGCGGCATCTACCGCGTCGATCGCCCCGAGGATCGCTGGATTCGCATCGGCGACGCCATGCCGCGCGAGGTGGGCGACATCGGCTTCTCGGTGACCTTGCATCCGCGCGATCCGGACACGGCCTGGGTCTTCCCCATGGACGGCACGCACGTCTGGCCGCGCACGAGCCCGAAGGGCACGCCGGCCGTCTATCGCACGCGCGACGCCGGCACGAGCTGGCAGCGCCTGGATGGCGGTTTACCCGCGGAACAGGCCTGGTGGACGGTGTACCGTCAGAGCATGGCGGCGGATGCGGGCGATCGCGTCGGGCTCTATCTCGGCACGACCTCGGGCGAGCTGTGGGCGAGCACGGACGAAGGCGATTCCTGGCAGGTGATCGCGCGGCATCTTCCCGCGATTCTCTCGGTGGAGGTCGGCTAGGTGCGCGTGCGCATTCCCTCTCCGCTGCACGCCTACACGGCGGGCGCCAGTGAGGCGCAGGCGGACGGCGACACGCTCGAGGCGTTGCTCGCGGATCTCGATCATCAGTATCCGGGACTGCGCTTTCGCATCGTGGACGAGCAAACCCGCCTGCGGCCGCACATTCGCGTCTTCGTCGACGGCCGGCTGGTCTCGGGCCTCGATCGCACGCTCACGAGCACTAGCGAGGTCATGATCGTCTGTGCGCTGAGCGGAGGCTAGCATGGCCCAGGAGCTCGATCTCGCCCGCTATCGCGGCCATCTGGCCCTGCCGGGGGTCGGCGTCGAGGGGCAGCGCAAGCTCGCGCAGTCGTCGGTGCTGTGCGTCGGCACGGGCGGCCTGGGCAGCCCGGCCGCGCTTTACCTGGCCGCGGCCGGCATCGGGCGCATCGGGCTGCTGGATGCCGATGAGGTCGATCACTCCAATCTGCACCGCCAGATTCTGTTTCGCACGGCCGACGTGGGCGCGCCGAAGGCCGAAACGGCGCGGAAGGTGCTGGCGGCGCTCAATCCCGAGATTGAGCTGGTCGTGCACGATCAGCGCCTGGAGGCGCACAACGCGACCGACCTGCTGAGCGGCTACGACGTCGTGCTGGACGGGACGGACAACTTTCCGACACGCTATTTGATCAACGAAGCCTGCGTGCGCCTGGGCAAGCCCGACGTCTGGGCCTCGATTTTCCGCTTCGAGGGCCAGCTGGCGGTTTTCGACGCCAAGCACGGCCCCTGCTATCGCTGTTTGTTTCCCGAAGTGCCGCCGGACGAGGAGATTCCCGCTTGCGCCGAGGCGGGCGTGCTCGGCGTGTTGCCCGGCATCCTGGGTGCGAGCCAGGCGCTCGAGGCGATGAAGCTTTTGCTGGGCCTCGGCAAGCCCGCCATCGGGCGCTTGCTGGTGTTCGATGCGCTCGCGTTCGCGTGGACCGAGCTGGCCGTCGAGCGCGATCCGGCCTGCCGCACCTGTGGCTCGGGCGCCCGGATCGAGGCGCCGCGGGCGGTGATGTCGGACGCGCCGGATCATCCGCCGGCGATCGCCCCCGAAGACCTGCAACATCTGCGCGCTGACAACGCCGTCCACGTGCTCGATTGCCGCGAGCCCTTCGAGTGGGACATCGCGCATCTGGAGGGCAGCCAGCTGATTCCGCTCGGCGAGCTGCGCGATCGCCTGGACGAGGTGTCGCGTGATCGCCCGGTCGTGGTGGTCTGCCATCACGGACCGCGCTCGATGCGCGCCGCCTGGCAGCTGCAAAAGGCGGGTTTTCCGAATGTCCGGTATCTCAAGGGCGGCCTGAACCTCTGGGCGCTGCGCGTCGATTCGGAGATGCCGCGCTACTGACGCGGATTTTCGGCCCCTCGGAACGAGGCAAGCGAGCGTGAGGCCCGCCGGGGGAATAGTAATCCTGTCGCCGCTTGGCAAAGAGCGAAAGGATGGCCCATGAACCGCCTGAGAGACCACGTCATTCTCGTCGGGCTCGCCCTGCTCCTCGCGAGCGCGATCGGCGTCTTCGCCCTTCGCCGGGGCGAGCACGTCAGCGCGCTGTGGATCGTCATCGCGGCGTTGTGCAGCTATGCGATCGGCTACCGCTACTATGCGCGCTTTTTGGCGCAGCGGGTGATGGGCCTCGACGATCGCCGCATGACGCCCGCGCACAAGCGCGAGGACGGCCGGGACTACGTGCCGACCAAGCGCTGGGTGCTCTTCGGGCACCATTTCGCGGCGATCGCCGGCGCGGGTCCCCTGGTCGGTCCGATTCTCGCGGCGCAGTTCGGCTATCTGCCGGGCTTGCTCTGGATCGTCGTCGGCGTCGTGCTGGGCGGCGCCGTGCAGGACTTCGTGATCCTGTTCGGCTCGATGCGCCGGGACGGCCACTCGCTGGGCCAGATGGCGAAAGACGAGATGGGCCCCGTCGCCGGCTTCACGGCGATGCTGTCGGTGCTGGCGATCATGGTGATTCTGCTCGCGACGTTGGCGTTCGTGGTGGTCAAGGCGCTGGCGATGAGTCCCTGGGGCACCTTCACGATCGCGATGACCATTCCGATCGCGCTGTTGGTGGGCTTCTATATGCGTGTGATTCGCCCCGGCAAGATTCTCGAGGCGAGCGCGATCGGCCTCGTGCTGCTGTTGTTTGCGCTCGTCGGCGGCCGGTATATCGCCGCCGATCCTACACTCGCCCACCTGTTCACTTTCGACGCTCGCACGCTCGCCTGGGCGCTCATCATCTACGGATTCCTCGCCTCGGTGGTGCCCGTCTGGATGCTCCTCGCGCCGCGGGACTACCTGTCGACCTTCGTGAAGATCGGCACGATCGCCCTGATGGCGGCGGGCATCTTCTTCACGGCGCCCATGCTCCAGATGCCGGCGATGACGCGCTTCGTCGACGGCTCGGGCCCGATCGTCGCGGGCGGGCTCTTTCCGTTCTGCTTCATCACGATCGCCTGCGGCGCCGTCTCGGGCTTCCATTCGCTGATTGCCTCGGGAACGACGCCCAAGATGATCGAGCGCGAGAGCGACGCGCCGCTGATCGGCTACGGCGGCATGCTGTGTGAGTCCTTCGTCGCGGTCATGGCCGTCGTGGCCGCCTCGGTGCTTCAGCCGGGCGTCTTCTTCGCGGTCAACGCGAGCGTGGCGGCGACCGGTGCGACGCCGGACGCGGTCGCCGCGGCCGTGACGGGTTGGGGCTTCCCGGTCAGCGCGGCCCAGATGGCCGATCTGGCTCGCTCGGTCGGCGAGATCACCCTCTTCAATCGCACGGGCGGCGCGCCGACCTTTGCACTCGGCATGGCCGACGTCTTCTCGCGGGCCTTCGGCGGGCCGCTGCTGCGCGGATTGTGGTACCACTTCGCGATCATGTTCGAGGCGCTCTTCATTCTCACCAGCCTTGACGCGGGCACGCGCGTGGGGCGCTTCATGCTTCAGGACATGCTCGGGCACCTCTGGGCGCCGTTGGGCCGTACCGACTGGTGGCCGGGCACGCTCGCGACCTCGGCCGCGGTGGTCGCGGGTTGGGGCTGGTTCCTCTACCAGGGCGTGTGCGATCCCTACGGCGGCATCAACTCTCTGTGGCCGCTCTTCGGCATCGCCAACCAACTGCTGGCCGCCGTGGCGCTGTGCGTGGGCACGACGATCCTTCTGAAGATGCACCGGGCGCGCTTCGCCTGGGTCACACTCTTACCGCTCGCCTGGCTTTCGGCCGTGACGTTCTCGGCGGGCTGGGAAAAGGTCTTGAGCGCCAGCCCGAAAATCGGCTTGTTGGCCCATGCGGCCATGTTGCAGGCCAAGATCACGACGCACGCGATTCCGCTCGACAAGCTCGCCGAGACGCAGGCATTGATTCGCAACGACGGCATCGACGCCGCGCTGGCTTTGCTGTTCATGGCGCTTACCTGCGTGATTCTGGCCGTTTCGGCCTGGCAATGGGCCGGCTTGCTGCTGCGTAATCAGGCGACGCCGCTGCGCGAGAGCCCGGTCGAGTATTTCCCCGAGGTGGCGGTATGAAGCGCGTTCTGGCGGCCGTGTGGGCCTATTTGCGCGAGTTGAGCGGCGAAGCCGCGCTGGAACGTCGCATGGGCGATTGCAGCTGCAAGAGCCGACGCGAGGCCGTCACCCATGCCCTCAAGGAGCGTTTCGAGGGCACGCAGCGCTGTTGCTGAACCATTTTTAGCGAACTATCCTCGCGGGGCTTGACTTATTCCCATATGGGAATATACTGGGAACCATGGCACGCTTAGCAACCACGACCGACGTCTTCAATGCCGTGGCGGAACCCCGCCGGCGGCAGATCCTTCAGCTGCTCGTTCCGGGCGAACGCACCGTGAACGAGATCGCCCAGGTGCTGTGCATGGCGCAGCCCACGGCCTCGAAGCACCTGAAGGTCCTCAAAGAAGTCGGCCTGGTGGGCGTGCGCGAGGCGGGGCAGCAGCGACTGTATCATCTGAACGCGCAGGGCCTGAAGCCGATCCACGACTGGACCAGGCAGTTCGAGCAGTTCTGGAACGAGAGTTTCGACCGTCTGGACGCGCTGCTCATCGAGCTGCAGCAGGAAAGAGGAGCCCAAGAATGACCCTCGGTACGAACCTTCCGGCTTCCGCGGAGGCCAAGATCATCCGCCAATTCAAGGCGCCGCGCGCGCTCGTGTACGAGGCCTGGGCCAACCCCGACTACCTCGTGCGCTGGTTCAGCCCCGACGGTTTCCGCATGGTGATTCGCCATTTCGACTTCCGGACCGGCGGCTCGCTCGATTTCTCGTTCATCGGCCCGGACGGGAGCGAGCACGCGGCGCTCGCCAAGTACGTCGCGATCGTGCCCGAAGAGCGGATCGAGTGGACGGGCGAGTTTCCGAACGGCCCGGCCGATCAGCTCCGCACGACGATCACCTTCGCCGATTGCGACGGCGGCACCGAGGTGCGCGTGCACCAGATCATGTCGCCCGTCACGCCCGAGACGGCCTTCGCGGCGGCCGGCATGCAGATCGGCTGGGATCAGACGATCGAGAATTTGGCCAAGTTCCTGGCCGAGCGCACGAGCCAACCGGAGGATTCTCATGGCTAGCGAAGGGGTGTTCACGGGGCCGCCCGCCGATACCGCCAGGGGCTGGCGCATCGGATTGTGGATCGCCCAGGTGCTCTTGGGCGCGATGTTCGTGATGGCCGGCGGCATGAAGGCCCTGACTCCGGCCGACCAGCTGATGGTCGCGATGAAGGGCTCCGGATTGTCGCTCGGCATGGCGCGCTTCATCGGCACGGCGGAACTCGCGGGCGCCATCGGCGTGGTGCTCCCTGCGCTGACGCGGATTTGCCCGATCCTCACGCCGATCGCCGCCTGTGGCCTGCTCACCGTGATGATTCTCGCGACGGGGTTCAACGCGATGCACGGCCAGACGGGCGCGATGATCACCACCATCATCCTGGGCTGCATCGCGGCGTTCGTGGCCTGGGGGCGCTTCAAGAAGGCGCCGATCCGGCCGCGGGCCTAGGACGACGTAGAAAAGGAACTGCCATGTCTTCAGAGACTTCCTCGGTGATTCGCGTTACCCGCCACTTCGAGGCGTCGCCCGAGCGGGTGTTCGATGCTTGGCTGGATCCGCAGAAAATTGCGGTCTGGCTCGTGGGGCCGGCCAAGGCGATCGCCGGCATTCAAGACGAAGTGCTTCACATCGAGGTCGATGCCCGCGTCGGCGGTCGGTTCTCGTTTCTGGTCCGCCGGAACGGCACGGAGATTGACCACGCCGGCGAGTATCTCGAGTTCGATCCGCCACGCAGGCTGGTTTTCACCTGGGGAATCGCAAAGTTTTCCGGTGAACCGAGCAAGGTGAGTGTGGAACTCATACCGGCCGGCACGGGTACGCTGCTCACGTTGACGGCGACCGGCGTAGCGCCTGACTATCAGGCGCGCACCGAGCAGGGCTGGACGACGATTCTGGGGGCGATCGCCGCCTCGCTTTGAGCCATCGCCCGGAGGCGTTGTGCGAACGGCTGACTCCGGGCGCGGGCCTTCGGCGAAACACACCTACGCTTTCCGCCTTCGCCGTGCTACGGTGAGCTCGGGGGAGGGGCCATGGATCTCAAGACCGCCTGGGCGCTCGTGAGCACGACGATTTCGGACTTCGGCGAGGACCGCGCCATGCGTCGGGGCGCGTCGCTGGCCTATTACAGCGTCTTCTCGCTCGCGCCGCTGCTCACGATCGCGATCGCGATCGCCGGATTGCTTTTCAATCGCGACCTCGTGACGGGCTACGTCTTCGACACCATGAGTGGCTTCATGGGCCCCGTCGGCGCGGGCGCCGTGCGCGAGGCCGTGCTGAACGCCGAGCACGCGCGAGGCGGCACGATCGCCGCGACCGTGAGCATCGTGCTGTTCTTCTTCGGCGCCGCGGGCGTCTTCAACCAGTTGAAGAGCGCGTTGAACGCCATCTGGGGCGTCGCGCCGGCGCCGCCACGGAATTCGCTCGAGGCCTTCAAACGCGTGTTCATCGACAACTTTCTGTCTTTGACGCTCGTGCTGGGCACGGGCTTTCTGTTGGCCGTCTCGCTGCTGCTCGACACGGCGCTCACGGCCTTCAGCGGCTTTCTCTCGTTCCACCTGCCGGGCGGCACGATGGTCTGGGGGCTCGTCAACAATGGGCTGACCTTCGCCGGCCTCGCGGTGCTCTTCGCGCTTATGTTCAAGTATTTGCCGGACGTCCGCATCGCCTGGCGCGAGGTCTGGCTCGGCGCGTGCTTGACGGCACTGCTCTTCAGCCTCGGCAAGGTCGCAATTGGCCTCTACATCGGCCACAGCACGCTCAGCTCGTCCTACGGTGCGGCGACCTCGCTCGTGGTGCTGCTCATCTGGGTGTTCTACTCGGCG
>DATNPP010000673.1:0-3532 GCA_036703175.1 Oscillatoriaceae cyanobacterium | reverse complement strand
GACTTGCAACTTTCCGGTGTCGACGGCTTGCCCGGCCGGGGCGAGTTCCATGCTCACCCCGGGCAACTCGTGCGTCATCGGCGCCTGGCAGCCTGCGGCGATCGCGAGCCCGAAAACCGAAGGGACGATCAGCTTGGAGAGGTGGGAACGACGGCACATGATGTTCCTCCCCGAAATGCCATTATGAGGATTTTACGTTCGGATGATCGCCTTGTACCCCTTTAGCAAGCATCCGAATCTTTCGCTCAATCGAAGTCCCTCGACAGCGGCTATGGCGCGAGCTCGACCACCTGGTTGCCGCCGTAGACCGCAACCCAGATGTTGCCGTTCGGATCGACGGCGATGCCTTCGGGGTTGTTGCCGACGGTGAACGTCCCGAGCGCAGTGCCGCTCGAAGAGAGCTTGGTGACCGTATTGGCGCCGTTGTTCGTCACCCAGACGTTGCCGTTCTTGTCGATCGCCACGCCGTGCGGCGTGTTGCCGACATTGTAGGTGCCGACCAGCGAGCCGCTGTTCGACAACTTCGTGACCGTACCGGCCGTGATGGCATCCGCGATCCAGGCGTTCCCATTCTTGTCGATGGCGACGCCGTAAGGGCTCGAGCCGGCGCCAAACGTGCCCAGCACCGTCGCGCCGTCACTCGCCAACTTCGTCACCTTGCCGCTGGTCGCCTGCGTGATCCAGACCGAGCCGCTGGCATCAACCGCCGGCCACTGAGGCGAGTTGGTCAGCGTGGTGGTCTTCGTCAGCAACCCGTTGAACTTCCAAACGCCGCCGGTCGTTTGAACCACCCAGCTGACCGTGCCGGAGGCGTTCGAGGTCACGCCGTAGACGCCCGCACTCGAGCTGGGTGCGACCGAATAGCTGGTCGTCATCGTGTCGCCGGCGTCATCGAAGAGATCGACGCTGGGCCCGTTGAAGCTGCCCACCAGCAGCCCGTTGGCGTTGGCCGCGATACCGGATGGGCTCTGGTCCGTCGCCTGGCTCTGCAAGACGGTGCCGGACGCCGACAGGACGTCCAACTTGCTGTCGCTCAGGTCGGTGACACAGAGCCGTCCTTGCGAGTTGAAGGCGATGCCGTAAGGCGTGTTGACCGCTACCGAGCCGATCTGGGTGCCCGAGGCCACCACTTGCAGGCTCGTGGCGCTGGTGCCGGTCTGGCCGTTGACCGTCACGGCCACAGGCCCCGACGTGGCGCCGTTCGGAACCGTCACGGTCAGGCTCGTGGCGCTGGCGCTGACCACCGTCGCGGGCGAGCCGTTGATCGTCACGGCGTCGTTCGCACGCGTGGGATCGAAGTTGCTGCCCGAGATCGTGATGTTGCTGCCGGTCGACGCGCTGGCAGGGATCGACGTGATGCTCGGTGCAGGCGGCGTCGGCGTCGGGCTGGGCGTCGGCGAGACCGTGATCGTCGCGCCGTTGTTGATGTTGATGTTCGTGTCGATCGTGCCGTCGGGAAAGACGTAGGTCGGGTTCAGCGTGATGTTGAAGCCCACGACGGTGACGTTGCCGCTCGTCACGGTCGCGGTTTGACTGGCGGTGCCGATCACGTTCGCGCCCGCGTCATAAATACGTACGGTGACGGTCGCGAGACCCGCGAGCAGGTTCCCGATCGTGGCGCTGGCAGCGCCCGCGACGATCTGTGCCGCGGTAATCGTGGCCGTCTGAGTGCCCTCGTTCGGTTCCTTCGCCAGCACGTCGATGTGGTCGATGTCGGCGATCGTCGATTGCACGTGCCGCTGCGCCAGCTTCGCCTTGAGCGAGGAGAAGTCGCCCTTGAGATGGACCTCCACGCCCGTCTGGCCGGCATGCTGGGTCACCGCGCCCAGTTGCAAATCGGCGCCCAGCACGCCGTGCGGCATGGGCGCCTGGCACCCCGCCGCCAGCGCGAGGCCGAAGAACGAAGGAGCAATCAGTTTCGAGAGGTGGGAACGCTTCGTCATTCGGATCTCCAGGTCAGGTCGCAGAGGGGCTGGGCGTGGCCGGCATCACGGGGCCGTCTTGAATTTGAATCTGAGCGGTGACACTTCCGGGCGTGGGCGCGGGCGCCGCGCCACCGCCACCACTTCCACCGCCCCCGCTGCCGCCTCCGCCCGAGCCGCCGCCGCCGGCATGAGGGCTCGTGCTGGGCAACGTCGGCCCCTGCGAGCAACTCGGGTTCGCAGGCTGGCCGAGCGCCACTTGTTGGAACTCGGCGCTGATCGCGCAGTTCTGATTGATGAGGCCCTGGGCCTGGCTGACCACGGCGTCGCCGTTCGTCAGGTCCACCGTGGCGGTGGCGTTCTTGCCGACGAGCGCGACGGCCGCGGCGAAGGTGTCCGGATTGAAATTCAGCGGGTTCCAGGTCGTCTTGAACAGGCGCGCGGTCAAAAGCGTCGACGCGGCGCTGAGATCCACGTGCTCGGGCGCTCCGATCGCGCGGGCCAGGGCCAGCAGCGAGGCCGGTTTTCCATTGGGGGCCTTCAGCTTGGCGACGATGACCACCGTGGTGCCGATGGGCAGATAGGAAACGTCGTAATGCCCCTGCGCGTCCGAGTGCGTGACCGGAAGCGACAATGGCTTGCCCTTGGCATCCGTGATGTAAATCGGCACGTTCGCCAGGGCTTGATCGCCCGTCGATTGCAGCTCCACGGCGCTCGCGTCGCCGTCGGCCACGTAGCCGGACGGCGCCAGCACCGTGCCGCTCACGTCCGTGCTCGCCGTCTGGTCGAGCCGCGCGAGCGAAATCTTAATTTGGCTGTCCATGGGCGACGGGGCGGTCTGGCAACTCGCCAGAATCCCCAACAGCGCCGCCCACAGGCCAGGTTGGAAGCTCCTTCTTCGCACTCCGGCGCCTCTTTGCAAACGCGTGTATTTTGCCTATACCCGGATTCCATAGGGGACAACCGTGGCATGTGAGGCGTCGCTTACAGACAGGCAGGCGCGGGCGGGCTACAATAACGACCACGACAAGGCAAGCAGGCCGTTGTGCTGCGGCCGGAACGGGGGATAAGGAACGCATCCCCGCTAAAGGAGTGCGACAGGTGCAAGGGCGTCCTCTGCAGATCGCGATCGCCGCGCTGACGGTCGTCGGCTGCGTGCAGCTCAAACCGACCACGGCCGTCAATCCGGCCGGCACGATTCCGTCGGCCTCGCCCTCGACCGGCGACGACGCCACCCCACCGCCTTTCGCGAGCCCGACGGCGAGCCCGACGCCCGCGCCGACGCCCACGCCGGTGCCGCCGCCGACGCTGGCGCTCGCGAACCCCACCGCGACCACCGATTTCACGGCCGATGCGGTCGACGTCGACTTCACCGCCCAACCGGCCAGCGGCCACCAGATCGCGAGCGCCAGCGTGTCCTACGACGGCGTGCTGCTCAAGACCTTCAGCGGCCCCGCGACGAGCTTTTCGCTCACCGGCTGGAACCCCAACGAGGTGAACTCGGTCGCCGACACGCCCGACACGACGCCCGTGAACTTCGGCAATCACAAGCTGACGTTCGCGGCGACGGACGACCTCGGGCACGTGGGCACGCTGGATTTCAGCTTTCA
>DATNPP010000636.1:0-3855 GCA_036703175.1 Oscillatoriaceae cyanobacterium | reverse complement strand
GGCTTCACGGTGCCGGGGGCGATCGGCGCCAAGCTCGCGGCGCCGATCAAGCAGGTGGTGGGCATCGCGGGCGACGGCGACTTCCTGCAGACCTGCCAGGAGCTCGCGATGGCCTGCCAGTACGACATTCCGGTCGTGTTCCTGGTGCTCAACAACTTCGGCTGGCAATCGATCAAGAACCTGCAAACCCGCTCGCACGGCAAGGACCGCGTTCTCGCGACGCCCTTCCAAAAGAAGGACGGCACGCCGTACTCGGCCCACATCGCGGACCTCGCCAAGAGCTTCGGCTGCTACGCCGAGCGCCTGGAGGATCCCGACGCGGTGCAAGGCGCCCTCAAGCGCGCTTTCGAAAGCGGCAAGCCGGCCGTGATCGAGGTGCTCGTGAACAACGAGCTGCCCTATGCGGGCCTCACGGCGACCGGCTGGTGGGACGTGCCGGTTCCGGCGTATCTGCACGAACAACGCGCGGCCTACGAGGCGGCCCGCGCCGAGGAGGTTCTCAACTGATGCTGCGCTTCGGAACCGTTCCGATTCTGTGGAACAACGACGACGTCCCCGAACTCACGCCGCCCGTGCCTTTCGAGCAGGTGCTCGACGAGATGGCCCAGGCGGGCTTCGTGGGCACGGAACTGGGCACCAACTACCCGCGCGATCCGCAGGCGCTGCGCGCGGCGCTGGCCTCGCGCGGCATGACGCTCTCGGGTGCCTACTACTGCCCCGGCCTCACCGAGGAAGCCGCTGCCCAGGAGGCGCTCGATTCGGTCGACGCGTTTCTGGACTTTCTGCAGGCGGCGGGCTGCGAGACGCTGATTGCCGCGGAGCCGATTCGCCAGGAGCGTGACGCGATCGCCGGCCGCGTGCATGCCGTCGGCGGCCCGACGCTGACGGACGCCCAGTGGCGGACGCTCGCGGATGCGCTCAACGCGCTGGGCGCCCGCTGCAAGGCGCGCGGCATGGGGCTCGCATTCCATAACCACGCCGGCACTTACGTCGAGACGCCGGGTGAGCTCAAGAAGCTGTTGAACCTCACGGAGCCTTCGCTGGTCGGATTGTGCCTGGACACCGGCCACTACGCCTTCGGCGGCGGCAACCCGGTCGAGGCGATCGACACCTACCGCAATCGGCTGCGCTATCTGCACCTCAAGGATCTCGATCCGCAAGTGAAGGCGGATCTGCTCAAGGATCGCGGCAGCTTCATGACCGCGCTGCGCCGGCGCATCTTCACCGAACTGGGCCGCGGCTGCGTGGACGTGAAGGCGATCGCCCGTCTGCTGATGGACGCGGACTGGAACGGCTGGGTGGTCGCCGAGCAGGACACGACCTTGCAATCGCCGTTGGGCTCCGCGAAGGCCAACCGTGAGGCGCTGGTCGAAGTCTTCGGCGTGCCGGTGGCCACGTAATGCGCCACTACCGGGTCGCGACCATCCCCGGCGACGGCATCGGCCACGAAGTGCTGCCGGCCGCGCAAGCCGTGCTGGATGCGGCCGCCGCGCGACATGGCTTCACGCTGGAATACACCCAATTCCCCTGGGGTTGCGATTACTACCTCGAAACCGGTCGCATGATGGACGCCGACGCGCTCGCGCGCATGGCCGGCTTCGATGCGCTGTTTCTCGGCGCCGTGGGCGATCCGGCGCGCGTGCCGGACCACGTGAGCCTGCGCGAGCTGCTGATTGCGATTCGTCAGGGCTACGACCAGTACATCAATCTGCGGCCGATTCGACTGCTGCCCGGCATTCCCGGGCCTCTGCGCGATCGCGGGCCGGCGGATGTGGATATGGTCTGCATTCGCGAGAACTCCGAAGGCGAGTACGCGGGCCTCGGCGGCCGGTTCAAGCGCGGCACGCCGGACGAGGTGGTCGAGCAGACGGCCGTCTTCACGCGCAAGGGCACCGAGCGCGTGATCCGCTACGCCTTCGAGGTCGCGCGATCGCGCCCCCGCAAGCTGCTCGCCTCGGCGACCAAGAGCAACGCCTGCCAGCACAGCATGGTCTTCTGGGACGAGATCACGGACATGGTCGGGCGCGACTATCCGGACGTCGCGGTGCGCAAGTACCACGTCGACGCCCTGGCGGCCCGTATGATCACCCATCCGCAAACGCTCGATACGATCGTGGCGAGCAACCTCTTCGGCGACATCCTCACCGACCTGGGCGGCGCGTTGCAGGGGAGCCTGGGCCTGCCTGCAAGCGCGAATCTGAACCCCGAGCGGAAGCATCCGAGCATGTTCGAGCCGGTGCACGGCTCGGCGCCGGACATCACGGGCCAGGGCATGGCCAATCCGATGGCGGCCGTGTGGGCCGGTGCGATGATGCTGGAGCATCTGGGTGAAGCCGAGGCGGCGCACGACATCGTCCGGGCGCTCGAGGCGATCGCCGCGGCGGCCAACGTGCGTACGCCCGATCTGGGCGGCCGTGACGACACCCGCCGAATGACGGATGCGATTCGCGAGGCCGTGATGACGCCTGCGGCGACAGTCGCCTGATTTTTCCCCCAGCTCGGAACCAAGGAGATGAACTTGAACACGACCAAGACCCTCGCCACCCTCTCGCTCCTGCTGCCGCTCACGACGGGCGGTTGCGCGTCGATTTTCGCCAGCGGTCCGTCGTCGGTGGAGGTGGTGACGGAAAGCGGGCCGCAAGCCGACGTGACGGTGCAGGCGACGAGCGACAACGGCCTGGACGAGCGCGTGACGAAGCATCTGCGGGACAGCGTGCTGCAGTTGCGCCGGGATACGAACTACACGCTGACCGTGAGCGCGAAGGGTTACCAGGAGCAGCGCGTGCCGCTGCATCGCGCCCTGGAGCCTTGGCTCTGGGGCGACGCGGCGCCTCTTGTGCCTGCGGCGCTCTGCTACATGTATGCGCTGGCGTCAAGCAGCATTCCCGACACGCCCGCCACCGCCACTTCGTTTGGCGGGAGCTTCACGCGCAATTTCGACGTGGGCCTCGGCCAAATGGGCGGCACGTTCTTCGTCGCCGTGAGCGCCGTGGCCTTCGGCGTCGATTTCCTGAGCAGCCATGCATGGCGCCAGGCACCGGCCGAGATCCACGCCGACCTTCAAAAGTCGGATGGCAGCACTTCGGCCCATGATTGAGCACGCGCGCTCGCTCGATACCTTGCGCGCCGCGGCCCGTAACGCGCGACGCCTGGTCCTGCAGATCGTCCACCATGCCGGCGGTGGCCACGTGGGAGGGCCGCTCTCGTCCTGCGACGTGCTCGCCGCGTTGTACTTCCGAGTCCTACACGTGGATCCGGCCTGGCCGACGGCGCCGGAGCGCGATCGCTTCATTCTTTCCAAGGGCCATTCCACGGCGGCCCTGTATGCGATCCTGGCGCTGCGCGGATTTCTTCCCGTCGACGAACTCGCGAGCATGTATCAGCTCGACAGTCGTCTGCAAGGCCATCCGGACATGACGCGCCTGCCCGGCCTCGACATGAGCACGGGCTCGCTGGGCCAGGGGCTCTCGGCGGGCGTGGGGATGGCGATCGCCGCCAAACTGGGCGGCCAGCAGTACCGCACATACGTGATGCTCGGCGACGGCGAGAGCCAGGAGGGCCAGGTCTGGGAAGCCGCACAGGTGGCGGCCAAGTACCGGCTGGACAACCTCGTTGCCATCCTCGACCATAACCGCTTGCAGCAGTACGGCTGGCGCGACGGTGACGTTCCGCACGCGCCGATCGACGATGCGGCCGCCAAGTGGCGGGCCTTCGGCTGGCACGTCCTGGTGATCGACGGGCACGACATGCTCACGATCCTCGACGCCTTCAAACAGGCGGAAATCTTGCCCAAAAAGCCCGTGATGATCATCGCCCAGACCACCAAGGGCAAGGGCGTCTCCTTCATGGAGAACA
>DATNPP010000626.1:0-8410 GCA_036703175.1 Oscillatoriaceae cyanobacterium | reverse complement strand
CATCTGCCGATGCAGCACGTGCTCGAAAGCTGGGGCGACGCGCGCGCCTTCGACGGCACCGTGAGCCTGCAGCAGCCGTTGATTCTGCCGATGTATCAGGGCCGCTCGTTGCTTGAGGTGCTGGCCTCGTTGAACGGCGTTTCCAGCCCGGACGGCAACGCGCTCGTCATGGCGAACTGGAAATCGCACGCGCCCGGCGCGGCCTTCGGGAGCTTCTGGAGCAAGGCTTTGCGCGACGGCGTCATCCCCGGCACGGCCGAGCCGACCGTCACGCCGGGGCCGGGCCGGGCGCCCGCGATCGCCCCACCCGCCGCAAGCGGCCTCGCGCTGGTGTTGCGGCCCGACCCTTACTTGCACGCCGGCCGGCTTTCCAACAACGGCTGGCTGCAGGAGCTGCCGCGGCCGATCACCAAGCTGACCTGGGACAACGCCGCCCTCGTGAGCCCCGCGACCGCGCAGCGGTTGGGATTGGAGGACGAGGCGCTCGTCGCGCTCACCTACCGCGGCCACACGGTCACGGCCCCCGTGCTGATTCAGCCCGGCCACGCGGACGATTGCGTGAGTCTGGCTTTCGGCTACGGCCGCACCGGCGTCGGCCACGTGGCCGATGACGTCGGCGTGAATGCCTACACCCTGCGCACGCTGGACGCACCTTACGGAGGACCCGGCCTCACGCTCAAGCGCGTTTCCGGCAGACACCCGCTCGCCGTGACGCGCGCGCACCACCTGATGGACGGTCGGGATCTCGTGCGCGAGGCGACCCTCGCCGAGTACCAGGCCGATCCGCACTTCGCGCATGCCCACGATCGCCCGATCTTCTCCGTTCTGCCCGAGTGGGAGTACGAACGCCCCAAGTGGGCCATGGCGATCGACACGAGCCTCTGCATCGGCTGCAACGCCTGCGTGGCGGCCTGCCAATCCGAGAACAACATTCCGGTCGTCGGCAAGGAGCAGGTGCTCGACGGCCGCGAGATGCACTGGCTGCGCATCGACCACTACTACGAGGGCACGCTCGACAGCCCCTCGCACGCCTTCATGCCCGTGCCGTGCATGCAATGCGAGGACGCCCCGTGCGAGTTGGTCTGCCCCACAGGCGCCACGGTGCACTCGAACCAGGGCCTGAACGACATGGTCTACAACCGCTGCGTGGGCACGCGCTACTGCTCGAACAACTGCCCCTACAAGGTGCGGCGCTTCAACTTCCTGCAGTTCGCGGATATGCAGACGCCCTCGGTTCAGCTGGCCTACAACCCGGACGTGACCGTGCGCGAGCGCGGGGTCATGGAGAAGTGCACCTACTGCGTGCAGCGCATCAACGCCGCCAACCACGTCTCCGACGCGACCGGCGAGCCGATTCGCGACGGCATGGTGCGCACGGCGTGCCAGGCGGCTTGCCCGACCCACGCGATCGTCTTCGGCGACGCCGGGGATCCGGCCGCGCAGGTGACGGCGCGCAAGGCGGATGCGCGCAACTACGCCCTGATGGAAGACCTCAACACGCGCCCGCGCACCACGTACCTGGCGCGCGTGCGCAATCCGAACCCGGCCCTGGAGAGCTGAGATGAGCCAAGCGCGCGAACCCTGGGAAGCGCCGGTGCTCGAGCCCGGCACCACCTACGCCACCGTGACGGATCAGATCGCGGCGATCGCCATCACCGGCCCGCACAAACGCGGCTGGTGGATGGCCTTCGCGATCGCCTCGGGCCTGCTCGGATTGCTGGTGATCGCCGTGTGGGTGCTGCTCGCCGTCGGCGTCGGCATCTGGGGCGTCAACATTCCGGTGGCCTGGGGCTTCGCGATCGCCAACTTCGTCTGGTGGATCGGAATCGGTCACGCAGGCACCTTCATCTCGGCCTTTTTGCTGCTGATGCGCGAGCGCTGGCGCGCTTCGATCAACCGCTTCGCGGAGGCCATGACGCTCTTCGCCGTCTCCTGCGCGGGCCTCTTTCCGCTGCTGCACCTGGGCCGCCCCTGGTTCTTCTACTGGCTGCTGCCGTATCCGAACGACATGGACCTCTGGCCGCAATGGCGCAGCCCGCTGGTCTGGGACGTCTTCGCCGTGAGCACGTATTTGACGGTCTCGCTGCTGTTCTGGTACCAGGCCGTGATTCCGGACATGGCCGCACTGCGCGATCGCGCCAAGTCGCGCTGGCTCAAGATCGGCTACGGCATACTGGCTTTCGGCTGGCGCGGCTCGGCGGTGCACTGGCAGCGCTTCGAGATGGCCTACCTGATGCTCGGCGGCCTCGCCACGCCGCTCGTCATCTCGGTGCACAGCGTCGTCAGTTTCGACTTCACGATCGCCCAGCTGCCGGGCTGGCACTCGACGATCTTCCCGCCCTACTTCGTGGCAGGCGCCATTTTCAGCGGCTTCGCGATGGTGCTGACGCTGGCGATTCCGCTGCGCGCCGTCTACAAGCTGCACGACCTCGTCACGATCCGCCATCTGGAGAACATGGGCAAGCTGCTGCTCGCCACCGGGTTGATCGTGGACTACAGCTACGCGATGGAGTTCTTCACGGCCTACTACTCGGGCGACGTGGTCGAGCGCCAGATGGAGCTCTTCCGCGCCTTCGGCCCCTACGCTTTCCTCTTCTGGATCGTGATGGCCTGCAACGTCGTCGCGCCGCAGTTCCTGTGGAGCAAGCGCGTGCGGACGAACGTGTACTGGCTCTTCGGATTGGGGCTCGTGGCCAACTTCGGCATGTGGATCGAGCGCGTCATGATCGTCATCACGAGCCTTTCGCACGATCGCATGCCGTCCAGCTGGCACCTCTACTGGCCCACGATCTGGGATTGGATGACGCTTTTCGGCTCGGTGGGACTGTTCTTCTTCTTGTACCTGCTCTTCATCCGCCTGTTGCCCATGATCGCGATCTTCGAGGTGCGCGAGCTGGTCTACGAGACGCGCAAGGAGGGCGCCTGAATGCCGCTTTACGGTCTGATGGCGATGTTCGATCATCCCGACCGCTTACTGGCCGCCACGCGCGCGGCCTACGACGCGGGCTACCGTCAGATGGAGGCCTATACGCCCTTTCAGATCGAGGGGCTGTACGAGGCGCTCGGGCACCGCAGCAGCCTCATGCCGCGCATCGTGCTCATCGGCGGCGCGCTGGGCGCGCTGACGGGCTACGGCATGCAGCTCTACTCGCTGACGGCGGACTTCCCGCTGACGGTCGCCGGGCGGGCGTACCACTCCTGGCCGTCGTACATTCCGATCACCTTCGAGCTGACGATTCTCTTCGGCGCGTTCGCGGCGTTCTTCGGCATGTTGTGGATCAACGGCTTGCCGATGCCCTACCACCCGGTCTTCAACGCGCCGCACTTCGAGCTGGCGAGCCGCAACCGTTTCTTCCTGTGCATCGAGGCCCGCGACGCCAACTTCGACCTCGAGCGCACCCGCCGCTTTCTGCTCGGATTGCACGCCCAGGAGGTGGACAATGTGGAAGCGTAACGGTCAGGGGACGGAGAGGTCTTCGCATTGCCCTCTCCCCCGGAGGGCGGGAGAGGGATATTTCACCGCCGTCCAGGCGGTGAAATCGGGAGCGGGGGCGACCCCAGGCCAGCCCCGGTTCACGCCAGTTGGGATTTGCGGCCGGATCGCGGTCGCCCCCTCTCCCGGTTTGCTCCCCTGGACGGGTCGCAAACATCCCTCTCCCACCCTCCGGGGGAGAGGGCAATGCGTCGCAGTGGGTTTGCTGGCGCTGGCTTGCCTCACGGGCTGCATCCAAAAAATGGACGAGCACGGCCGCATGCACGCCTACGGCCAGTCCCAATTCTTCGCCGACGGCGCCGAGGTCCGCCCCAGGCCCTCGGGCGCCGTGCCGATCGGCCCCGCGATGGACCGCACCGGCGATCTCACGCCGCCCCCCCTCCCCCCCGCCGCCATGCCGCCCGTCACGCTGGCGATGCTCACCCGTGGCCGCGCCCAGTTCGAGACCTACTGCGCGCCGTGCCACGGTCTCGGCGGCTACGGCGACGGCGTGATCGTCCAGTACGGCTTTCCGGCGCCGCCCAGCTACCACATCGCGCGGCTGCGCAAGGCGCCGGACAGCCACTTCTACGACGTCATCACCCATGGCTGGGGCGTGATGTACCCCTACGCCAGCCGCGTTTCGCCCGCCGATCGCTGGGCGATCATCGCCTACATCCGCGCGCTGCAGCTCAGCCAGAACGCCCGCCTCGCGGACGTGCCGGACGCGCAGCGCGCCAAGCTGGGAGGTGCCCGATGAGCATGGCGCCGGCGCCCCAGCAACACGCGCGCGATCGCCGCCCCCTCGCGATCATCGCCGGAATCTTCGGCGTGCTCTGGATCCTCGGCCTGCTGCTCTCGCCGCGCGACGCGCTTGCCGGCTACCTGGGCGCCTACCTGTTCTGGCTCTCGCTCTCCCTGGGCAGCCTCGCGATGCTGATGCTGCACCACCTGGTGGGCGGCCGCTGGGCGGCGATCGCCCGCCGTCCCTGGGAAGCCGCCGCGCGCCAGGTGCCGCTGCTCGCCGTCGGCGCGCTGCCGATCGTGCTCGGCATGGGCCTCCTCTTCCCCTGGGTGCACGGCCATGATCCGCTTTATGCGACCAAGGCGGGCTACCTGAACGTGCCCTTCTTCGTCGTGCGGGCGATGCTCTATTTCGTTTGCTGGTGGGGCCTGGCCGAGCTGTTGCAGCGCGCCTCGGACGCCCAGGACGCCAATCCCGATCCGGCGCTGCAGATGCGCATGGCGACCATCTCGGGCCCCGGTATCGTCGTGTTCGGCTTCACGGCGAGCTTCGCGGCGATCGACTGGATCGGCGGCCTGGTGCCGAACTGGTACTCGACGATCTTCGGCATGCTGATGGCCGCGAGCTTCATCACGGCCGGCACGGCCTACGCGACCGTCGCGCTCGCCGTCTTTCGGCGCGAGCCGCCGTACGCTGCCGTATTGAGCTGGCAGCCCCTGAACGACCTCGGCAACGTGCTGCTCGCCTGCGTCATGGGCTGGGCCTACCTGGCCTTCTCGCAGTATCTGATCATCTGGGCCGGCGACATCTCGCTCGAGGCGAGCTTCTTCGTGCAGCGCGTGCGCAACGGCTGGTCGATCTTCGGCTCGCTGCTCGCCCTCACGCACTTCTTCGCGCCGTTTTTGCTGCTGCTCTCGCGCGAATACAAGCGATCGCCGGTCCTTCTGGGCTGGATCGGCGTGCTGGTGCTGTTGGGCGAGGCGATCCACGACTGGTGGCTCGTCGTGCCGAGCTTCGAGGCTTCGCCGCTCTATCTGCCCTGGGCCTCGGTGCTGGCCTTCGTCGGATTCGGCGCCGCGTGGCTGTGGGGCTGCCATCGCGCGCTGTTCGCGCGGCCGCTGTTGCCGCCGCACAGCCCACAGCTGGAGGGCGCGCGCCATGTCGGATAAGCGCCAGGCCGAAAAGAGCGAAATCAACGTCAAGCTGGTCTTCCTCGTGGGCCTGGGCATTTTGCTTTTGGGCGCCGTGATGCAACTCGGCCTGTGGGGATTGATGCAGAGCTTCATGGTCCGCGAGGGCACGGCCGGCATGGGGCCGCGGGACACGCTCTCCACGAACCGGCATTTCTCGGCGCACGCCTGGGCCGCGCTGTCGAGCACGCCGCCGACGCCGCCCATGGCGAACGTGCCGCCGATGCCGCGCGAGCCGCTCGATCCGCCCGCGGCTCTGGCCGCCGAGCAAGCGCGTGAGCGTGCCGAGGTGGGCGCTTACCGCATGGTGGACGCCGCGCACGGCGTCGTGAAGATTCCCATCGAGCGGGCGATGGCGCTTCTGGCGCAACGCGGCCTGCCGAGCCCCAAGCCTGCGGAGAAGAAGCCATGAGCCGCCTGTTGCGTCTGTTGGCGCTGACGATCCTCGTGCTTCTCGCGAGCATGCCGCGCGCCCGCGCGACCGCGGCCGAGGACCATCTGCTCGCCTCGGTGCGCTTCGATCAAAACCTGAACGCGCAGGTGCCCCTCGATGCGCCTTTTCGTGACGAGCGAGGCCGAAAAGTCACTCTGGGCGAGTTCTGCCGCGATCGCCCCGTGATGCTCGCGCTGGTCTACTTCGACTGCCCGAACCTGTGCACGCCGCTGCTCAATGCGATGACCGAAGCTATGCTGCACGTCCCGCTCACGGCGGGCCGGGATTTCCAGTTCGTGGCCGTGAGCATCGACCCCCGCGAGACGCCGACGCTGGCCTATGCCAAGCAGCAGACCTACCAGGCGCGCTACGGCCGCGGCCAATCGGGATTGCACTTCCTCACGGGCGACGCCGCGAGCATCGCAGCGGTCGCCGAGGCGGAAGGCTTCCACTACGCCTACGACGCCATGCAGCACCAGTACGCCCATCCGGCGGGCTTCGTGATTCTCACGCCGCAAGGTCGCATCTCGCGCTACTTCTATGGATTGGGCTTCGACCCCACGGCGTTGCGCTTGTCGCTCGTCGCGGCCTCGGGCGATCGCATCGGCTCCCCAGTCGATCAGCTCTTGCTGCGCTGCTGCAGCTACGATCCGATCACGGGCCGCTACGGCCTCGTGATTCAAAAGGTGCTCTTCATCGCCGGCGTCGGCACGGCGCTGCTGCTGGTCGTCGGCATCGGCTCGTTGCTGCTCCTCGAGCGGCGCAAGCGCCGGGAGGGGCGGGCATGAGATGGCTGCGATTCCTGCCTGAACCGACGGCCATGTCGCGCCAGGTGGACCTGTTGTTGCTCACCTGGACGGTGCTCGCGGCGATCGCCGTCGTGGCGATCGTCGGCGTGATGCTGGCCTTCGCGATCATCTACCGCAAGGGCTCGAAAGCCGACCGCACGCATCTGGTGCGCGGCAACTACTTGATCGAGTGGGGCTGGACGATCATTCCCACCGCCTTCTTCCTCGGCATGTTCGTCTGGGCCGCGCGCCTCTATTACGAGCAGTACAATCCGCCGCCGAACGCTCTCGAGATCTACGTGGTGGGCAAGCAGTGGATGTGGATCATCGAGCATCCCGGCGGCCAGCGCGAGCTCAACGAGCTGCACGTGCCGGCCGGTCAGGCCGTCAAGCTCGTGATGACCAGCCAGGACGTGATCCACAGCTTCTTTCTGCCGGACTTCCGCATCAAGCAGGACGTGCTGCCCGGCCGCTTCACGGCCGAGTGGTTCCGGGCGGACGAGCCGGGGACCTACCGGCTGGAGTGCTCCGAGTTCTGTGGCCGCAACCACGCGCGCATGCGCGGCCCGGTGGTGGTGATGCCGCCGGCCGACTACGCCCGCTGGCTTCAAACCACCGGCCCGCAGACCAGCCTGGCGCAGGGCGGAAAGCGGTTGTTCACCGGCCTCGGATGTGCCGGCTGCCATCTGGGCGGCGGCACCGTGCGCGCGCCGAGTCTCGTCGGGCTGTACGGCAATCGCGTGCCGCTCGATAACGGCGGCACTGTAATCGCGGACGACAGCTACATCCAGGACTCGATCCTCTTCCCCAAGAAGCAGGTCGTCGCGAGCTACAAGCCCGTCATGCCGTCGTTCAAGGGCCAGGTGACGCCCGAGCAGGTGCTCGAGCTCATCGCCTACATCAAGTCCCTCGGCGCACAAGAAGGAAGCACGCCATGAACCCCGCCGTCACCGAGCATCGAAACTACCTCAACGCGCGCACCAGCTGGCAGTCGTGGCTCTTCACCACGGACCACAAGCGCATCGGATTGCTCTACATGGCGGGCATCACCTTCTTCTTCCTGTTCGGAGCGGCCGCCGCGGCGCTGATTCGGCTGGAGCTGATGACGCCGCAGGCCGACGTCGTGTCGGCCGAGACATACAACAAGCTCTTCACGCTGCACGGCGTGATCATGGTCTGGTTCTTCCTGATTCCGGCCGTGCCGTCGGTATTGGGCAACTTTCTGATTCCGATGATGATCGGCGCGCGTGACGTGGCCTTTCCGCGGCTGAACCTGGCGAGCTGGTACATCTACATGCTCGGCGGCATCTTCACGCTCTACTCGCTGATCAAGGGCGGCGTGGACACGGGCTGGACCTTCTACACGCCCTTCAGCACGATGTTCAGCAACACCCACGTGGTGCTGGTGATCGTCGGCGTGTTCGTGGTGGGCTTCTCGAGCATCTTCACGGGCCTCAACTTCATCGTGACGCTGCACAAGCTGCGCGCGCCCGGCATGACGTGGTTCCGGCTGCCGCTTTTTTGCTGGAGCATGTACGCCACGAGCCTGATTCTGGTGCTCGCGACGCCCGTGCTCGCCATCACGCTCGTGCTCGTCGCGCTCGAGCGGCTCTTTCACATCGGCATCTTCGATCCCGCCCTGGGCGGCGATCCGCTGCTCTTTCAGCACCTGTTCTGGTTCTACTCGCATCCGGCCGTCTACATCATGATCCTGCCGGGCATGGGCATCGTGAGCGAACTGATCACGTGCTTCTCGCGCAAGCACGTCTTCGGCTACAAGTT
>DATNPP010000623.1:0-8442 GCA_036703175.1 Oscillatoriaceae cyanobacterium | reverse complement strand
CCGGTCGAGGATCCGTCGAACCCCGGACAGATTTGCGTGGACGCCCAGGGTCACATGACCCTGGCGGACCATTCGACGCCGAACAACCAGTACGCGACCATGCAGCCCGGCCACATCTACACGATCGTGGGCAATCCGAGCTGGGATCCCAGCCGCACGCCGAACGACGGCACCGGCCGCTGGTTCGGCCAGTACGCGGACTCGGACGGCCTGCCGGCGCAAGAGGCCAAGCTCGACCAGCCCGACGGGCTCGCATACGACAACAACACCGGCAACCTCTACATCGCGGACTACGACAATCAGCGCGTTCGCGTGGTCAACATCAACGACGGCATCATCCACACCTTCGCCGGCAATCCGCCGCTGACGGGCGCCGACGCCGCCCCGTCCTACGGTCAGCGCGGCAACGGCAGCACGCTCGATTACGACTACGTGCCGGGCACGTCGGGCCTGGGCGGTCCGGCCACGCAGGCCCAGCTCGCGTACCCGCGCGGATTGGCGCTCGACAAGAGCGGCCGGCTCTACATCGCGGACACGGCCAGCGGGCGCATTCTGATGGTCGGGACCGACCACACGCTCAGCGACGTCGCGGGCCGCGTGCACGATCCCAACGCCCTCAACGCGCCGATCGACGACTTTTCGGACGGCGACGCGCTGAACTGGGCCGATCTGTTCGAGACCCAGTACCTCAGCGTTGACAAGGACGGCAACCTCGTCTTCGCAGACCTCCGCCACGAGCGCGTGCGGAAGGTGTGGCGCCAGTGGGAGTAGGAGAAGTGAGCATGCCGCGCGCACACGCCGCCTCGAAACGACTGATCGTCTCGGCGATCGCCCTGCTCCTCGCGAGCTGCGCCAGCAGTCCGGCGAGCCTGACCGTCCGCAGAACGCTGCCGGCCAAGCCGGCCGCCAAGCCGGGGCCGCAGCTGCTGGCTCCGGAGGAGGTCAAGGCGCCCGCGTTCGTCGCGACGACCGGCGGCGCGAATTTGAGCGGCACGGTGGGCTTTCAGGCCGTCACGAACAGCTTCTTCGCGGACAACGCGGCCAACTACCGCGTGGCCTCGATGCCCAGCGCCCATGCGATCCTGACGCTCTCGACCCTCGACGAGAATCTGCTGTCCTACAACGGAAGCGCCATCACGACCACCGCGGACGGCAACGGCAGATACACGCTCACGGGCGTCGCCCCGAGCGATCGCGCCTACGTGGTGACGGCGACCTTGGTGCAGAGCCACCAGCTCTCGGCCCTGGTGCCTAAAGGCGCCGCCAGCGCGACCATCGACGAAGGCTCGAGCATGATCACGGAGATGGCCCGGTGGCAGATGCGCGACGTGCCGGTGTCGAATGATCCCTACGCCAGCGAGACGACGCTCGCGGATCTGACCCCCGCGACGCTGAACAAGCTCTATCAGAACACCTTGTCGGTGTTGAATCCGGCGGACTTCGCACCGAGCAGCGGCGCCATTCCCAGCATCGATGCGCTGAAGATCGGTGCGGGCCACGTGCTGCGCAATCGCTACGTGACGGCCTTCGGCGCGAAGGTGACCAGCAACCCGGCCAGCACCGCCGCCCCGGACGTGCTGTCGGACACCTGGAAGTCGTTGCTCGGCTTCCGTCCGCTGGCGCTCACGCGCCTCGCCGGCAGCGGCGTGCAGGGCGCCAGCGGCAACCAGGAAGGCGCAGACCCGGTCAACGTGCAGCTCACGACGCCGATCGACGCGGTGGCCGATGGCAACGGCGATGTCTATCTGAGCGAGCAAGACAGCGCGTTGCTCCGCTACATTCCCGCGAGCACTCCGGGCACGGCGCCGTACGGCTACAACGGCAGCATGCAACAAGGTAAAAGCTACACGATCGCCGGCGCCATCGGCGGACCGAGCACGCTCACGGATTTCGACAACTACTTCAACGCGACGCAGGACAACACCGGCGGCTTGCCCGCGGGCTCGTTCATCTATTCCCCCTACCGCATCGCGCTCGGGACCGGCAGCACGCCGGACATCTACTTCACGAGCAACTTCGGCAGCCGCGTGATGATGATTCCGGGCAGCAACGAGATGCTCTTCGGCCGCCCGCTCAACGCGGGCGAGATCTACACGATCGCCGGCAGCGGCGCGCTGCCGAACTCGACCAGCGCCTACGTCATTCCGAACCCGCCCGCGACGCCAATCGAGTATCCGGCGCCGATCGAGGATCCGAGCTACGTCGACAACTCCGGCTACTGGGGCCAAGCGGGGGTCGGCTTCCGCTTCCAGTACAATCTGGGCGACGGCGGCCCGGCGTACGCCGCCAACGTGTCGTATCCGACGGGGCTCGTGCGCGACGGCAGCGGCAATTTGCTCTTCCTGGATACGCACGTCGTGAGCACCTCGGCGCTCAGCAACGGCATGGACTACGCGAGCGCGACCGTGGATCCCACGGCGACGAGCTACTCGGCGAGTGCCGCGCCCGGGCGCTACTACCTGAACTACCACGGCACGATTCGCATCGTGCGCGCTTCCGACGGCACGATCTTCTCGCTGAAGCTCCTCTGGAACGGCGCCCCGCTGCCGCTCGACAACGCCAACGACCTGCGCATCTCGCCCGATGGGCAGTGGCTTTACGTGGCCGACACCGGCGACGACGTGGTGCTCAAGGTGCCGATGCCGAGCGCGTCGACGATCGCCGGCTGGTCCAGCGATCCCACGCCCGTCGACGTCGCCAACGACGTGGTGCTCGGCAGTTTGCGTCAGCCGGGCTTCATCAACACCGCCAACGGCGTCCTCTATCCCGAGATCTATGACGTGAGTCAGGGCATGGACCCCGCCCAGGCCCTGCTCAACAACCCCACGAGCATCGACTTCGATCCGCAAGGCAACCTGGTGGTGGCCGATTCAGGCAACGGCCGCATTCGCGTGCTCGCGACCAACGGCTTGCTCTACACGATCGCGGGCGGCCTGGATACGACGTATCTCTCCGGGGATGCGCGCCTCGCCTACTTCGGCCAGCTCGGATACCTCAACCTCATGCCGGGCGGCTTGCCGAACTTTCTGGTGGTCGACAGCAAGGAGAACGTTGTCGACACCCTCTGGACCGGGCGCGGCACCCTCTAGGAACCGCTCCAGCCACCGGCCGCGCGTGCGGCCGGTTTTTTTTGTGCATTTTTATGTAAATCCGAAAGTAGGCTCGCCAGGCGCCTCCTCGGGATCGCGGCGCATGCTGTCAGGTTTGCACAAGCGCGCCGCACGAGCCTTTTCGTCCTTTGTCGGAATTGAGCAGGAGGGCTTGAGATTTTTGTAAAGATGTATTAAGCTGGCATCGGTTCACAAAAGTTAACGACCCACCTTTGTGCGGACCGCACGGTCCCGATCGCCGATGCACAGCAAACGGAGGACACGCGCATGAATCTGAGCTTGATGATGCCGGGCACCGAACCCGCCGTGGAAAGCAGCGTTCCCGCGCTTCAGGCCGGCGTGGCCCTGGAGGAAGCCCTCCACAACGGCATTCTTCAACAGGCCACGCTGCTCGCGGGCAAGCAGGGCTGTCAGCGCCCCGTCGAGGGCGTGATTCCCCTCGAGCTTCCCGAGACGCTGCAGTGGCTCAAGGGCGGCGAGCTCGTCGTCACCACCGGCTGCATGTTGCAGGAGCAGACCGATCGCTGGCTCGACTGGATCACGATGCTGGCCCAGGCCCAGGCCGCCGGCCTCGTGGTGGTCGCGAGCGCCCAGCTCAGCATGATCCCGGACGAGGCGATCGCCCGCGCCGACCAGCTCGGCTTGCCGCTTCTGGTGTTGCCCGAGACCGGCAGCATGCTGACGCTGGTGCGCCGTCTGCAAGAGGCGATCGACGATCCGCGGCTCGCGGCCCCCGGCGATGCGGGCGTGCAACGCCGCTTGATTCAGATGGTGCTCGACGGCAACGGCCTCGAGAGCGTCTGCAAGTTCCTCGCGCGCCAGCTCAATCAGACGGTGCTGGTCGAGGACAAGCAGTTCAATCTGCTCGCGTTCGCCCAGGCCGGCAACACCAGCGATCCTTATCTGGACGAGATGATCGCCAACAAGGGCACGCCGGTCGTGCTCATGAAGCGCTGGGAAGAAGAAGGCACGCTCAAGGCGCTGCGCAAGAACAAGCAAACCGTCAGCATTCCCCTCGATCGCCCCAGTGGCGGCGCGCGGCTGATCTATCCGATCGTCGCCAGCGGCGAGGTGTACGGCTTCCTCTCGATCCTGGCCCAGCACCCGCTCACGGACGCGGATCGCGGCGTGGTCGACAACGCCATCACGGCGATCGCCATCGAGCTGCTCAAGCAAAAGGGCGCGACCGAGAGCGAGCAGAAGATGAAGCGGGACTTCTTCCGCGATCTGCTGCTCGCCAACACGACGGCCATGGCCGAGACGCTGCGCCGCCGGGCCACCTACCTCGGCTATCCGCTCAACGCGAGCTACTGGGTGATCAACGTCGAGTTCGACGAGGTCAAGAACGACGAGATTCTGCCCGAGGACATCAACCGCCTGGTCGGCATTTTGAACTCGCTGCTGAGCTTTCGGCAGGCGATCGTCGTCAATCAGGCCCAGGGCGCGACGATCCTCTATCCGGTCAAGGAGGGTCAGCCCAATCTCGAGAAAATTCGCCAGCTCGCCCGGGCGATTCATCAGAAGGTCGTCGGCGCCAGCTCGAACTGGAGCGTGAGCATCGGCATCGGCCAGCTCTACAACGAGCTCATGAGCGTGCCCAAGGGCTACAAGGAAGCCCAGCATGCCCTCAAGATCGGCCGCAGCACCAACGGCCCCGGCGCGATCACCTTCTTCTCAGAGCTGGGCATCTACCGCATGTTGTTGCAGTTCGCGCAGAGCCAGGATCCCAACGAGTTCTTCTGCGAGCCGCTGCAACGGCTGATCGAGTACAACCAGCAGACGGACAAGGAGCTCGTGAAGACGATCTCGGCCTTCCTCGAGTGCAACGGCAATCTGACGGAGACCTCGAACCGGCTGTTCATTCACCGCAACACGTTGAAGTACCGCCTCGAGCGCATCCGCGACATCACGCAGATCGACCTCGACGACGCCGAGAACCGCTTGATGCTCCACCTGGGGCTCAAGATGAACCAGGTGATCAACTACCTGCAGTGAGCGCGCCAGGCGAGCCGGGCCCCCTCGATCGTCAGATCGGGCACGCGCTCGACGCGCGACGGCAAGCGTGACGCGAGCGCGGCGGACCATCCGCCGGTCAGCAACACCCGCGACTCGGGCAGAGCGGCCTCCATGCGTGCAAGCAAGTGAAGGATCGCCCCGACGTGGCCCTCCAGCAATCCCAGCTGGAGGGCCTCTCGCGTGGAAGTGCCCCAGGGCGTGGCGACAACGTCCGGCACCACCTCGGGCAACAAGGCCGTGTGCGCGTGCAGGCTCGCCGCCGCCGTGCCCAGCCCCGGCATGATCGCGCCGCCGACGATCGCCCCGGCGCCGTCAACGACGGTCAAGGTGGTGGCCGTGCCCGCGTCGATCACGACGCCCGCGCCGCGCTCGCGCAGGTAAAGGGCGTTCACGAGCCGATCGGGTCCGAGCGATTCGGGCGGCGCGTAGCGCACGTTCGAAAAGTCGGCGGCGCTCGGCGCGTAGAGCTCATGGCCGGCCCAGCGCGCGCGCAATCGCGCCGCGACCTCGGGCACCACGGACACCAGCACGATCGCGGCAGCGGCGGGCAGATCGGGCAACGCGGCCTCGGCCGCGGCCTCCGACGGCACGCGCACGTCGAAAAGGCGCGTTTCTCCCTCGAAGCAGACCAGCCGCAGATGGGTGTTGCCCAAGTTCGCGACCAGCAGCGGCTGATCGGCTTCCTTGTCAGCAGGTAAAGCCTGTGTTATAGTCTTAGTCTCGTTCAAATCGACATCCATCGGAGGATTCATCGTGTCTAAGCGCTGCAGCGTGTGCGACAAGGGCCCTACCACCGGCAACAACGTCAGCCACTCGAACGTTCATACCAAGCGTCGCTGGATGCCCAACCTGCAGTCCGTGCGTGCCGTGATCAAGCCCGGCATGGTGCGTCGGGTTCAGGTGTGCACTTCCTGCCTGAAAGCCGGCAAGGTCACCCGCGCGGTCTAAGTCCACGCATTCGCGAGCGCCCGATGGAGTTCCATCGGGCGCTTTCGTTTGGGCACCCGCGGCGCGCATATTAAGAAACCAGGCGCTCGAGCTGATCGCGCTGAATCAGATACAGCTGATTGCAGAAGTGGCAGCGCACCTCGGCCTTGCCGTCAACCGCGATCATGTCGCGAATCTCGGCCTCGCCGAGCATGCGGATCGCGCCCAGCACGCGCTCGTCGTTGCAGTGACACGCGAAGCGCACCGGCTGATCCTCGCCGAGAATCTCGACGTTGAACCCGCGCAGCACCTGCCCGAGAATGTCGCGCAGCGGCATGCGCTTCATCTCCATCTCGGTGAAGAAGGGCACGTCCATGACGGTCTGCTCCAGGCGTTCGGCGATCTCGTCGCCGGCGTTGGGCATGAGCTGCACGAGGTAGCCGCCGGCGCTCTTGACCTCGCCGTGCTCGACGAAGATGCCGAGCGAGACGGCCGAGGGAATCTGCTCCGAGTTGCCGAGGTACGAGGTGAAGTCCTCGCCGAGCTCGCCGGACACCAGGGCGACCGTGCCCGTGTACGGGCGCATGCCGAGGTCGTAGGTGACGGACAACGTGCCCGAATGGCCCACGGCGCCACCCACGTCGAGGTGACCGTTCTCCCGCGGCGGCAGATCCAGCGCCGGATTGCCCACGTAGCCGCGCACCGTGCCGTCGGTGCCCGCGTCGACGAAGATGCCGCCGAGCGGACCGTTGCCGACCACGCGTACGTTGAGGCGGCCGGACTTGCGCAGCGTCGAGGCCAGAAGCAGGCCACCGGTGAGCGCCTTGCCCAGCGCCGCCGTCGCCGTCGGCGCCGTCTGGTGACGACGGCGCGCCTCGTCCACCAACCCGGTGGTGCGAATGGCCACCGCTCGAATGCGTCCGCCGGCGGCGGTCGCTCGAACCAGATGATCTTGCATAGCGCTCTCCTCGAATCGGTGCCGTGCCCCGCACGACACCCTATTCTACCAGATCGGCGCAACGAACCAAAGCGGCCAACCGGGCCGCTTACGAGTCTCACGCTTGCTTGTATTGTACCCGGCGTTCGCGCTTATTTGCGGCGCGAGCCCTTGGACTTCGGCGCATTGAGCGCCTGCAGCAAATTGGCCATCTCGATCGCCGTGACGCCGGCCTCCCAGCCCTTGTTGCCGCCCTTGGTGCCGGCGCGCTCGATGGCCTGCTCGATGGTGTCCGTCGTGAGCACGCCGAAGACAATCGGCACGCCCGTCGCGAGCGCCGCGTTCTGAACGCCCTTGGCGGCCTCGCCGGCCACGTAGTCGAAGTGGGGGGTCGCGCCGCGAATCACGGCGCCCAAGGTCACCACCGCGGCGTACTGGCCGGATTCGGCCACGCGCTTGGCCAGCAGCGGAAGCTCGAACGCGCCCGGCACCCAGTACACGTCGATGTCGAGGGCGTTTCCGCCGTGCCGCACGATCGCATCCTCGAAGCCGCTCAACAAGCGGCTGCCGATGAACTCGTTGAAACGCGCGATCACCACCGCGAAACGCGTGCCGGCCTCGACCACCAACTGCCCGTTGAAATGCTGCATGTGCTCCTCTTTTTTGTTCGCGCGACTGCCCTAGTTGTAGCTGGCAAGGGTGGATTTGTCAAAATTGCGGATCACGCGCCGCTTATGCGCACCCGGATGCCTGTGTTATACTGGCGACGACGCCTTCCGCCTTTGCGTCTCGCGAGCCCCATGCCCGAAACCCGTCTTGCTCCCAATCAGGCGCTGATGCCGCTGACCGCGCATCGCAGCCCCGCAGGCAGCCTCGTGATCGGCGGCTGTGACACGATCACGCTCGCCGAGCGCTACGGCACGCCGCTGTACGTGCTCGACGAGCACACCGTGCGGGCCGCTTGCCGGGCCTACACGACCGCGCTCGCCGAACATTACCCGGCGGGAGGCCGCGTGCTCTATGCGAGCAAGGCCCATTGCACGGTGGCGCTTCTGGCCATTGTCCACCAAGAAGGGCTCGGCGTGGACGTCGTTTCCGCCGGAGAGCTCCACACCGCGCTTCACGCGGGGATTCCGGCCGAGCAGCTCGTCTTGCAGGGCAACAACAAGACGCCCGACGAGCTGGAATACGCGCTGCGCGTCGGCATCGGCCGCATCAACGTGGACAACCTCGACGAGCTCGCGGCGATCGCCGCCCTGGCCGAGCGCCTGGACGTCTCGCCGAAACTGCTGTTGCGCGTGGCGCCGGGCATCGAGGCGCACACGCACGAATTCATTCGAACCGGCCAGGAGGACTCCAAGTTCGGCCTGGACCTGAAATCGGGCCAGCTCGAGCAGGCGATCGCCATGTTCAGATCCCATCCGCGCCTGCAGTGGAAGGGATTGCAGGCCC
>DATNPP010000218.1:0-2502 GCA_036703175.1 Oscillatoriaceae cyanobacterium | reverse complement strand
CTGGACACGGCGGACGCGCTCAATTTGGTCGAGCAGGGCCAGCAAGTGGATGACGATTACGGCCACGGCACCCACGTGTGCGGCATCATCGGGGCCATGGGCAACAACGGTACCGGCACGATCGGTGTGGCCTGGAAGTGCCGCGTGATGCCGATTCGCGTGCTGGGCGTCGACGGCACGGGCACGAGCTTCGACACGGTCGACGCGATCGAGTACGCCGTGGCGCATGGCGCCCGGGTGCTCAACATGAGCCTCGGCTCGCCGGACCGCAGCGAGCAAGAAGCCGAGGCGATTCAGGCCGCGATCGACGCCGGCGTCGTCGTGGTCGCCGCCGCCGGCAACGAGGCGACCGAAGGCAACTACGACGAGTACCCGGCCAGCTATCCGGGCGTGGTCAGCGTGGCGGCCATCGGCCAGGATCTTCAGCGCGCGCCGTTCTCCAACTACAACTCGCACGTCACGATCGCCGCGCCGGGCGTGGACATCTTCTCGACGCTGCCCACGCGTTACTCTCCGTCCGTGCCGTACGGCTACTTGAGCGGCACGAGCATGGCGACGCCGTTCGTCTCGGGCGTGGCCGCATTGATCTTCTCGGCGCATCCGACCTGGACCGGCCAGCAGGTCGTGGCGCAGCTCGAGCGCACGACGGATCCGCTGACGTCGCCCACGGGCCTGACCGGCTTCAACGAGTACTTCGGCTACGGACTGGTCGACGCCGCCAAGGCCGTGCAGTAGCCATGCCGGCCGAACCGCTCGCCATTCGCACGCGCAACGGGCGCGCCGAGTCCGTCCATCACGGCCACTTGGTCGTGTTGAGTGCGGACGGGGAACGCGTGCGCCGCGGTAATCCCGACGCGGGGCAATACGCCCGATCGACCATGAAGCCGTTCCAGGCCCTGCCGCTCGTCATGACCGGTGCGGCCGAAGCGTATGGGCTCTCCGAGCGTTGCCTGGCGATCGCCTGTGCCTCGCACGCGGGCGAGGACGCCCATCGCGAGGCGGTCTCCGAGCTGTTACACGGGGCGGGCCTCGTGCCCGAGCAACTGCAATGCGGCGTTCACGCTCCGCTCAACGAGCAATCAGCGGCAAAGCTCGTCGCGCTCGGGCGATCGCCGGACGTCCTGCACAACAACTGTTCGGGCAAGCACGCCGGTATGCTCGCCGTGTGTCGCCATCAAGGCTGGCCGCTCGAGACCTACCGGGATCCCGAGCATCCGTTGCAGCGACGGATTCGATCGACAATCGCCGATCTCGCGGAGATGCCGGAAGCGGCTCTGGTCCATGGCGTGGACGGTTGCGGCGTGCCGGTCTGGTACCTACCGCTGACCGCGCTCGCGCGACTGTTTCTCATGCTCGGCACGCCGTCTTTGGCGCCGAGCCCCTTTCGCGACGCATTGACGCGCCTGGCGAATGCGATGGCCTCACACCCAGCGTTGGTCTCGGGCCCGGGTCGGCTGGACACTGAGTTGATGACGGCCGGCTCGGGCGCGCTGCTCGCCAAAATCGGCGGCGAAGGCGTGCACGCGGGCGGCTGGCGCGATCGCGGCCTCGCCTGGGCGATCAAGGTCGACGACGGCAACCGCCGGGCCATCGGCCCGGCGCTGGCGCGTGCCCTCGCGCAGGCCGGCGCCCCGCTGCCCGAGGCCGAAGCGCTGGCCGCGCATGTGGCGGCCCCGACCACCAACCATCACGGCCAGGTGCTGGGCGTGATGGAAGCCGGCTGGTAGCCGCCCCGGAACTACACCGAGAAGCCGACGCGGGTCTTGGGCTTCTCTTCCGAGCGCTTCATGCGACGGAAGATGAACGCGGGCGTGGTGGACACCAGTTGCCAGCCGTCCTGGCCCATCTCGTTCAGCTTCGCCTTGAGCGCCTTGGGGTCGTCGCTCAGCGCGAGCACTTCGTACTCCACCTCGGGATTGAGGCGATCGCTCTTCGAGTCCACCATCGGCGTGCGCAGCGCGGTGCCGTGGTGCTCTTCTTCTTCCTCGTCGGCGCGGGGGCCCATCGGGTGCGTGTCAAAGGTCATGTCTCGGCCTCCTTCTAGAGTCAGTTGGAGGATTATAGCAGAGCCGGAACGCATGCGAAGCTTGCCAGCGGCGGACGCGGCCGCTAAGATCACCCCACCATGATTGCTGCGCTTCAAGATGTGACGCTCTATGCCGACGGCTGCTCGCTCGGAAATCCCGGCCCCGGGGGCTGGGCGGCTGTGCTCGAGTTTCGCGGCGTCGAAAAGGAAGTCACGGGCGGCGAGCCGCAATCGACCAACAACCGCGCCGAGCTGCTCGCCGTGATCACCGGCTTGCGCGCGCTCAAGCGGCCCTGCCGCGTCAAGGTCGTGACGGACAGCCAGTACGTCATCAAGGGCATGACCGAGTGGGTGCCCGGCTGGAAGCGCCGCGGCTGGAAGACGGCCGCCGGCGAGCCCGTGAAGAACCGCGAGCTGTGGGAGGCGCTGGTCGAGGCCGCGCAGCCGCATCAGATGCGCTGGGAGTGGGTCAAAGG
>DATNPP010000595.1:0-9772 GCA_036703175.1 Oscillatoriaceae cyanobacterium | reverse complement strand
GCCGCGCCCGCGGCTTCGCCGCCCGCGAGCGTGGTCACCCAGCCTTGCGCGGCCATGCGCACCGCGTGGTTGCCGGCGTCCGCGAGGAAGATGCGCCCGTCCGGATCGACCGCCGCGCCCGCGAGCAAGCCGAAGTTCGCGCGCGCCAGGGCGCCGTCCGTGAAGCCGTGCTCGGGGCAATGGCTCAGCGTGCTCACCTCGCCCTTGGGCGTCAGCTCGCGCAATCGCGCATTGCCGGCGTCGAGCACCAGCAGATTGCCGTCCGGCAGCCACTCGAGGTCCGTGATGCCCGCGAACTCGGCCGCCTCGCCCTGCCCGTCCGCGTAGCCCTTGGATTGGCCGCCGGCGAGCAGGTGCGTGTCGCCGTTGGGGCTGATCACGCGAATCGCGGGAACCTTGCCCTCGGCCACGTAGACGTTGCCCTTCTTGTCTACGGCGATCGCCGTCGGATGGTCGAAGCGCGCCGTTTGCCAGTCGCCGTCGCGGCTGGCCGCCTCGGCCGCGCCCGCCAGCGTGCCGACCAGGCCGTAGCGCGTCACGAAGCGCACGCGGTTCTCGTCGAGGAAATAGACGTTCTGCACCGGATCGATCGCGAGGCCGCGCGGCGCGGTCAAGCGCGCTTTCGCGATCGGGCCGTCGGCGTAGCCGGGCGCGTTGCCGCCGACGAGGGTGCTGACCGTCCCGTCCGGCGAGATGCGGCGCAAGCGGTGGTTGCCCGTGTCCGCCACGTAGAGCGTGTCGCCGGGGCCCACGGCGATCGACGTGGGGTCCTTGAAGCGCGCCTGCGCGAAAACCCCGTCGGCGAACCCGGCCGTCGCGGCCATGAGCGTCTCGACCGTCGCGCCGGGCGCCTCCTTGCCGTAGTCCTTGAGCCAATCGCTCGCGTCGATGCCGTACTCGTCGTCGCTCTGCTCGCGGTAAAGCAGCTCCCACTCGCGGCGCGCGTCGGCGAGGCGGTTGTCCTGCCAGAGGGTGTTGGCGAGGAAGTACTGCGCCTTGCGATTCTGCGGAAAGGAGGACAGGACCTTCTGGAAAACCTTCTCGGCATCGCCGTAGGCGCCCTGCTTGTCGAGATCGTAGCCCTGTTGCAGGGTCGCGTCCGCCTCGGAGGCGTCCGCATGCGGATCGTTGCAGGCCCACGCCGGCACGAGCGGCATGGTCGCGAGCAAACCGAGGGCCAGAATCAACGCACGCAGCTTCACGGGGCGAAGCGCTCCTTTCGGATCGGACGGCGCGGCGGGCGATCTCTAGAGACCGGCCCGGCGAGGGATTGTTCCCGAAGCTATATACCCAGCTTGCACGGCTGCCGTGGATTGCGTGCTCGGGAGCGGGTACAAGACGACTATGTCCGAGTACGCCGACCATCCGATTCCCCTGCTCGCCAAGGCCTACGACCGCTGCGTGCCGTTGTTCGTCACGATCGAGCTCTCGCTGCGCTGCAATCTGCGCTGCGTGCACTGCTACAACTTCGATCGCGAACAGCCGCTCGAGCACGACGCGCTGGCTCAGGAACTCTCGCCCGCCGAGATTTACCAGGTGATCGATGCCGTGCACGCCGAGGGCGCGCTCGAGATCGCGTTCACGGGCGGCGAGTCGCTGCTGCATCCGCATCTGGACGAGTTCATCCGCTACGCGCGGGCGCGCATGATCGGCGTGCGCATCAAGAGCAACGGCATGGCGCTGACGCCCGAGCGGGCGAAGCGCCTGATGGAGGCCGGCGTCGCGGCGGTGGACATCAGCCTGTACGGCGCGAGCCCGGCGACGCACGACGCCTTCACGCGGCTGCCGGGCTCGTTCGACAAGACGATCGCCGGCATCGAAGCGGCGGTCGCCGCGGGATTGCGCGTCTCTTTGAGCTTCTGTCTGACGCGCCACAACGCGCCCGAGATCGCCGAGATGCTCGCGATCGCCGAGCGCCACGGCGTGACCTTCTCGCTCGATTCGCAGCTCACGGCGCGCTACGACGGCACCACCAGCAGCCTGGACCACCGCGTGGACGCCGAGACGCTCGAAGCGCTCTACCGCGGCCCGCTCGGCCATCTTTTGGACACGGGACGCTGCGTGCCGCAGCGCGAGATGAACTGCTCATGCGCCCGCACCGTCGTCGGCATCTCGGCGACCGGCGAGGTGTACCCCTGCATCGGCGCGCCGATGCCCTCGGGCAATCTGCGCGAGGCGCCGTTCTCCGAGATCTGGCGCGGCTCGCCCGTGCTCAATCGCGTGCGCGGGCTCACGCTGCCGGACTTCAAGGACTGCGCGGGCTGCCCCGATCGTCCCTTTTGCCGCCGCAGCTCAGGCGCCGTCTACGTCAATACGGGCGACTACACGGGAGCCGAGCCCTGGACGTGCATGGAAGCCGCGCTGCTGCACCGCATGTACGACGAGGCGCAAGCCCGCGGCGAGTCGCTGCCGAGCTATCCCTGAACCTTGCCCGTGAGCGCCTCGAGGGTCGCGATGGCGCGGTTGTAATTGAGCACGGCGCGAATCGCGTTGCCGTCGGCGGTGGAGAGGTCGCTCTCGGCGCCGATCAGGTCCGTCTGCGTGCCGACGCCCGCCTCGAAGCGCAGCTGCGCGCTCTTGAGGCTGTCGCGGGCTTCTTGCAGGGCTGCGGCGGTCGTCGCGATCGTGGCCCGGCTCGAGGTGAGCTGCGCGTAGGCCTGCTCCACTTGCAGGCGCAGCTGGCTCACGGCGTCGTCGTAGCGGATCTGCGCCGCGGCGAGATCCGCGTCGGCCGCCGACACGCCGGCTTGCGCGGCGCCGCCGTCGAAGAACGGCATCGAGAGGTTCACGCCCGCGCTGTAGCCCGAGGCCCAGGCGGGAAAGGTCAGCTGATCCGCGGCCGCGGTCAATTGCATTCGCGGCGCGCCCGCCGCTCGCGCGAGCCGGCCCTCGGCCTGCGCGATCTGCTCTTGCAGCTTCGCCTGGCCGGCTTCGGGGCGCTGGGCGATCGCGCGGGCGATCGTCTGATCGAGCGACAGCGTCCAGCGGCCGGCCTGTTTGACGGGGTCGACCGCGTCGAGCGTCTCGTCGGGCGCCAGGCCCAACAGCTGCACCAGCGTGCAGCTCGCGATGTAGCGCTGCGACTGCGCGTTGACCAGCGCGGATTGCGCGGCCGCGAGCTGCACCTGGGCGCGTTGAATCTCGAACACCGTGCTCACGCCGGCCTGGCGCAGAATTTGCGTGTCCTTGAGGCTCTGCGCGGCGTTGCTCTCGTCTTGCTGCGCGATGCGCACCTGTTGCTCGGCGCTTTGCAAATCGTAGTAAGCCCCCGCGACGCTCTGGCGCAACGTGAGCTGCCGGCGCGCGATCTCGAGCTTCGCGATCTCGGCGCGCGCGCGCCCCATGTCGATCTGGGCGAACTTGCCGCCGTCGATGCCGAGATCGTAGTTCATCGCCACGTTCGGATCGACGCTCCAGCTCGACGGCACCGCACCGGACTCGCCCGCGGCTTGCGCGGTGACCACGTTGGTCGAGGGCACGCCGCCGTTGAGCCCGCTGTTCAAAGAGAGCGTGGGCAGCAGCAACGATTGCGTCTTGCGCAGATTGTCCGCCGCGCTGTGGTAGTCCTGCACGGCCGCGAGCAATGCCCGATTGTGCGCGAGGCCCAAAGCCGTGGCCTGCTCGAGGGTCAAAGACCGCACGACGGGGGCGTTTTGCGCCCGCGCGACGCCGGGGTGCAGCAAAGCGAGGGTGACGAAGCAAGAAAGAAGGCGTTGTTTCACCTCCCCCTTATGCCCAAACACCACGGGCTCTATGCAGGCGAAAGCGCTTGATTGCCCGCCGTTTTTTTGGCACAATAGCGTGTTATCGGCCGAAGGCCATTGTGGAGAACGACGTGCAAACACCCGTGGCCGAGGCCCAACAATCCCAGGAACTGGAGCGCATCGCCAATCCGGAGCAGCTCGACCAGCTGATGCAGGTCGTGTCGCTGCGGCTGTGGATCCCCCTCGCGGCGCTGGGCGGCGTGGTGGGCCTGGTGCTGCTGTGGGCGATCATCGGGGCGATTCCGATCAACGTCATGGGCCGCGGCGCTTTCATCTATCCGCGCTCCGAAGCCGGCGCGGCCGAGGTCGCGCAGTTTCAGGCGCCCGGCGCCGGCCGGTTGATCGATCTCCGCGTGCTGCGCGGCGATCACGTGCGCAAGGGCATGCTGATCGGCGTGATCGACCAGCCGGATCTGCGCAAGAACCTCGAAATCGCCCGTGAAAAGCGCGACGAGCTACTCGCCACGCAGAAGAACAGCGTGCCGTTGCAAGGCGCCCTCAACGCCAATCAGCTCAAGGCGCTGCAAGACCAGCGCGCCTCGTTGGTGAAGAAGATTGCCGATGCGCAGGCGCTGCTGGCCTCGTCGAACGCCGGGCTGATTCAGGCCGTCGAGCTCAATACGCGCAATCTGAAGAGCCGCCTCGCCGATGCGATTCACGAGCGCGCCAGCGCCAAGCGCAACTACGAAGCGCAGACGAAGCTCAAGGCGCTGGGGCTGATCTCGGATCAGGTCTTCTCCGCGGCCGAGCACCAATACCTGGACAGCGATCACACCGTGAGCGATCTGCGCGCGCAACTCGCCCAGCAGAGCTCGGCCATGCTCAACGCGCGCCGAACCGCCGACGGCAACACGAGCAACCTGGCGGATCTCAAGGCGCAGCTCGTCAACCTCAACAGCAGCATCACGAACCAGCGATTGGCCTACGAGCAGCAGCGCGCCTGCGATCAAGCGGCGTTGCAGGACGCCGAGGGCCAGGTGGATCAACTCGAGCACCAGCTGCGCAGCAGCAGCTTCATCGTGAGCGACTACGACGGCACGATTCTCGAGGTCTCGGCCGTGGTCGGCCAGATGGTGGGGCCGGGCACGGCGCTGGGGGCGATCGACGTGAGCCAGCGCAGCAGCGGCAGCGGAACGCTCGTGCCCTCGGCGGACGATCATGCGCTGCTGCAGGCGGTCTGCTACTTCACGGTGGGCGACGGCAAGCGCATCAACCCCGGCATGGCGGTGCAGATCACGCCCGACACCGTCAAGCGCGAGCAATACGGCGGCATCGTCGGTCACGTCACCTACGTGTCGGCCTTTCCCGTGACGGATCAAGGCGCGGTCAACATGCTCAACAGCGCCGACGTCGCTCAGCAGGTCACCGCCGACGGGCGCCGCATCGAGGTGATCGCCGAGCTCGATCCCGATGCGCACAGCTACAGCGGCTATCGCTGGACGTCGTCGAGCGGCCCCAAGTTGAGCCTGACGGCCGGCACCACGGCGACCATGCGCGTCACGGTCCAGCGCGAGAAGCCGATCACGCTGCTGCTGCCGATGCTCAAGAACATGCTGGGCCTCGAGTAACCGCCCGGCCCCGGCAAAGCGTCAGCCGCATTGCCCTCTCCCCCGGAGGGTGGGAGAGGGACATTTCACCGCCGTGCAGGCGGTGAAATCGGGAGAGGGGGCGACCGCGAGCCGGCCGCAATTCCCAACTGGCGTCAACCGAAACTGGCCTCTCCCCGTCCCCCGATATCAGTCGCCGGCTACCAGTAGAGATGCCAGGTGCCGGCGATGCGCACGCCGTGGCCTTGGAGGGTGATGCGCTCGTCTTGCGGGGCCACCTCGGCCGAGGGCGCGATGCGGTGCAGCAGTCGACCGCTGTGCAGCGCCAGGGTGCCGAGCGTGTAGGTCACGTCACGGCGCGGCAAGGTCGTCAGCGCCGCCTTGCGCTCGGGCAGCTCCAGCGCGAGCCAGGCGTCCGTGTCGATCGCCCAGACCTCCATGCCGCCGCCGCTGGCCGGCAGCGCGACCGGCAACGTGAAGCTGAGCGTCGACTCGATCGCCCCGTCCCAGGGCAACAGCTCGTGCTGCAAGTCGCAGTGTAGACGCGCGACGGGGCGGGCGAAGGCCTCGTGTGCCAAAAAGACGTGAAAACCAGGCCGCGCGTGGGTGCCGGCCAGCTGCACCGGCTCACCGAGACGCGCGGCCAACGTCGCGCAAACGCGCGCGTACAGAGGCGCGAAAGCCGAGTCCAGATGGGGATTGAGCCGCGTCGCGAGCGCGGCGTAGCGATTGCCCGCACTGCCGTCCAGATAGCTCGCGGCGCCCAGCGTGTAAAAAGGCGCCTCGGGATGCCGGGCGACCCAGTACGGTTGCAACGCGTGCACCTGGGCGCACGCCGCCGCGCAATCCGCCTCGGAGAGCAGCGGCAGCGCTTCGAGCGCGTCCGGTGCGAGGGTCATGCGCGGCCGGCCGCGAGCAGGCCCTCGACGAGGTGGGCGATCGCCCGCACGCTCGTGAGCTCTTCCATGCGCTCGTCCGGCACCTGCACGTGGTAGTGCTTCTCGAGCAGCGTCGCGATGTCGATCGCCAGCACCGAGTCCATGTTCAAATCCTTGATCAAGTTCGCGTCGGGATCGAGCGTGGCCGCATCGACCTCGAGCACCTCGGCGACGACTTCCGTGACCTTCTGCAGTACCGACATCGTTCCTCCTAGCTTGAAAGCCCGCCGTCCACGACGAGCACCTGCCCCGTGATGTAGCGCCCGCCAGGGCCGAGCAGAAACGCCACGGATTGCGCGACGTCCGCGGCCTCCCCGAAGCCGCCCAGCGGAATCTGCGCCGTGAGCGCCGCGCGCGCTTCTTCGTCCAGCGTGGCGATCATCTCGGTCTCGACGAAGCCCGGCGCCACCGCGTTGACCGTCACGCCCCGCGGCCCGAGCTCGCGCGCCAGCGCACGCGTGTAGCCCAACAGCCCCGATTTCGAGGCCGCGTAGGCCCCCGTGCCCGCGAGCCCGCGCAGCGCCGCCGCCGAGGACACGTTCACGATGCGCCCGCGTCGGCGCTTCATCATACCCACGACCACGGCCTTCACGCAGAGAAACGCGCCCGTGAGGTTCGTGTCCAGATGCGCTTGCCAGTCCGCTTGCGTCGTCGACATCGCCAGCTTGCTGTGCGAGATGCCGGCGTTGTTGATCAGAAAATCGACGTCCCCGAGCGTCGCGACTTCGCGAAAGAAGCCCGCGACGGCCTCGGCGTCGCCCACGTCCGCCTGATAGGCCAGCGCGCGGCGCCCCAGCTGCTCGATTTCGGCGCGCAGCGAGGCCGCCTCGGCTTCGCGGCTGCGGTAGTTGAAGGCCACGTCGCAACCCCGCGCGGCCAGCTCCAGAGCGATCGCCCGGCCGATGCCCCGGCTCGCCCCCGTCACGACGGCCAGGCGCCCTTCGAGCTCGGCGCTCATACGCCCTCCAGCAGCAAAGCGGAATGATGGCCGCTGGGGCTCGCGACGTAGACGACCACGCGCTCGCCCGCGCCGAGGCCCTCGAGCGCCGGAAGCACGGCAAGGGGCCCGGTCGCCGCCAGCGCGTCGTCCACGAATTGCACGGAAAATCCGGCGAGCGTCGATTCCGTGGCCGCGTCGAGCGCTTTGAGCCCGCTTCTGCCGGCGATTGCCCGCTTGGCCCCCTGCGCGACCCCGTTCAGCACCCGCTTGGCCACTTCGACGGACGGTGCGCGACCGAGCAACACGCCGGGATCGAAGGCGGTCGCATGCGCCACCAGGCGCGCCAGGCCAGGCGATCGCGACAGGTCCTCACGCTCGAGCCGCAACACCACGGCGGCCTCGCGCGCCGCGTAACCGGCCGCGGTCCAGCCCAGCGCCTCGAGCGCACGCTGGGCATCCGGCGAGAGATCGTCCGCGCCGCCCGCCAGCAGCGCGCTCGCCCGCCCCGCGCGCAGCAGATCGGCGGCGAGGCCGAGCGCGTCGAGGCCGCTCGCGCTGCCGCTCGTCAGCGTGGCGTTGAGGGCCGTGAAGCCGTGGCGCACCGCGACCTGGCCCGCAGCCGCGTTCATGACGATGCTGCCGAAGTTCGAGGGCGTCACGAGACGCGGGCCCTCACGCAAGCGTTCGGTGAAGAAGTCCGTGACGCTGCGCAGCGCGCCGAAAGCCGTGCCGAGCACCACGCCGACGCCGTCGGGCGCGAGCGCGTCGTCCATGGCGTCCTGGCAGGCCGCGAGCGTCATCAACCCGAGGCGATCGACGCTGCGCAGGCCCTTGCCGCCGATGCGCGCCTTGAGGTCGAGCGATTCGGGCAGCGTGCGCGCGCCCTCAACCGGCATCACCGTGCCGATCGCGGTGAGAATCACGCTCATGGCGTCACTCTCGCGAGCACCACGGCGGCGTTGTTGCCGCCGAAGGCGAAGGCGTTGGAAAGCGCCACGTCGATCGCGGCCTCACGGCTCGCGTTCGGCACGCAATCGAGCGCGCATTCGGGATCCGGCGCGACGAAGTTGGCGGTGGGCGGCAAACGGCCGTCGCGAATGGCCAAGGCGCAGGCGATCGCCTCGAGCGCGCTCGCCGCCCCCATGGTGTGGGCGAGCATCGACTTGATCGAACTGACGGGGAGCGGGCGATCGCCGAAGACCTCGCGAATGGCCCGGGTTTCGATACGATCGTTGGCCTCGGTGCCGGTGCCGTGCGCGCTGACGTAGTCCACCGCTTCCGGCGACAATCCGGCGTCGGCCAACGCGCGCCGCATGGCGTCGATCGCCCCGCGGCCCTCCGGATGCGGTGCCGTCATATGATGCGCGTCGCAGCTGAGGCCGTAGCCCAATACCTCGGCGATCGGGCGCGCGCCGCGTGCTCTCGCGTGCTCGAGCGTTTCGAGCACCAGCACGCCGGCGCCCTCGCCGACCATCATGCCGCCGCGATCCTTGGAAAAGGGGCGCGGCACGTCCTCGGCCATGCTGCCGAGCTTGTGAAATCCCGTAAAAGCCGTCTGCGAAAAGGGATCGACGCCGCCGACCACGACGAGGTCCGCACGCCCGTCGAGCAGCCAGTCCCGCCCGATGCCGATCGCGTAATTGCCCGCCGCGCAGGCGGTCGGCACGAGCGCGTTGGGCCCCGAAAAGCCGAATGCGGCGGCCACGAAGCCCGGAATTTGCCAGGCCGGCGTCTGAGCGCGCGTGGTCGGCGCTTCGCCCGCGAATGCGGCCAGTGTGGCCGCCTCGATCGCCTCGATTTCGGCCGAAGTGGTGCCCAGGCAAACCCCGACGCGCTCGGGCGCGTCGACCGATTCGGCGCCGGCTTGCGCGAGCGCTTCGCGCGTAGCGGCGATCGCGTAGTGTGCCGCGCGCCCGGCGCGTTCGACCAGTTCGGGCGCCATGTGCTCGGCGGCCTCGAAGCGCGGCACCACGCCCCCACGGTGCACGCCGTATTCGCGCGTGTCGAAGGCCGTCAGCTTCCGAATGCCCGAGCGGGCGGCCAACAGGCCCTCCCACAGGGCCTCGACGCCGAGCCCCAGCGGCGAAACGGCTCCGAGGCCGGTAATCACGATCCGTTCTGCCGCGCGACGCGTCAACTTCACCCTCTGCCGGCGGTTCCGGCAACGCGCATTCTACCGCGGAACGCGCTCGTTTGCCAATATCAGGACGACGCCTCGATTCGCGTCGATCCCGCGATCAACTCGGCCTTGGCGACCCACGCGCCGTCCACCGTGGCCCGCGCCTGCGCGACCGCCGCGGTGGCGGTGCGACGCGTCAGGCGCACCTCGAGCGTGACCAGCTCTCCGGGGCGCACGGGCCGGCGAAAGCGCAATCCGTCGGCGCCGCCGACCATGTAGAGGCGATCGGCGTTGGCCGGATCGAGGCGCAGCAACGCCACCGCGGCCTGCGCGAGCGCCTCGGCGATCAGCGCGCCGGGGTAGATCGGATTGCCCGGAAAGTGGCCCGCCAGCACCGGATCTGCCGGATCGATGCGCTTGACAGCCGTCAGCCAATCGCCCGGCGCGTAATCGAGCACGCCGTC
>DATNPP010000573.1:0-3879 GCA_036703175.1 Oscillatoriaceae cyanobacterium | reverse complement strand
GGCACGCTCGTCCTCCTTGCCGTCGCGCTCGCGCTCGGCGGCTATCTCGTCTACGTGATGCTTTATCCCGAGCGCTTTTAAGGAAAATCCATGACTTCCTCCTTCGTTTGGCAAATCGTCGTCGTGCTCGCCGTGATTCTGGCGGTCGGGTACGTCCTGGGCATCGGCATGGCGGCGATATTCGACGGCCGGCCCTCCTGGCTGGATCCCGTCTGCGCTCCCATCGAGCGTCTGCTCCTCGCCATCACGGGCGTGCGCGGCTCGCCCGCGGGAATGACCTGGTCGCAGTACGCGCTGGCGATCGTCTGGTCCAACTTCTTCATGGCGGTGATCGTCTTCGGCGTGTTGCTCTTCCAGGGCCATCTGCCGCTGAATCCGCTGCATCTGCCGGATGTCGAGCCGATGCTGGCATTCGGCACGGCGTGCAGCTTCGTCACGAACACCAACTGGCAGGCGTACAGCGGCGAGAGCACGCTGTCGTACCTCAGCCAGATGGCGCTGACCTTTCTGATGTTCACGACGGCGGGGACGGGCATCGTCGCGGCGATCGCCATGATCCGCGGCCTGGTGGGCCGCGCGGATCTCGGCAACTTCTACCAGGATCTGATACGCCTCACGGTGCGCCTGCTCATGCCGGTCTCGGTCGTCTTCGCCCTGTTCCTCTGCTGGCAGGGCGTCCCGCAGACGCTCGCGAGCTCCGCGCAGGTGAGAGGGCCGCAGGGCATCGTGCAGACGATTCCGCGCGGCCCGGTAGCGAGCCTGGAATCGATCAAGGAATTCGGCACCAACGGCGGCGGCTACTACAACGCCAACTCCGCGCATCCGCTCGAAGGGCCCACGCCGCTGTCGAGCGCCGTCGAGATCGTCTTGCTGCTGGCCATTCCGGTGGGGGTGATCTTCACGTTCGGCGCGATGCTCAGAAACCAGCGCCAGGCGCTCGTCGTGCTCGGCGTGATGGGCGTGATTTACCTGTGCGGTCTCGCGACCGTGGCCTGGGCCGAGACGCACGGCAATCCGATGCTGACGCATCTGGGCGTGAATCAGGCGGCCGGCGCGCTCAGTCCCGGCGGCAACCTCGAAGGCAAGGAGGTGCGCTTCGGCCAGGCGCTCTCCGTGCTGTTCGCCGTGTCGACCACCGCGACGATGTGCGGCGCCGTGAACTGCATGCACGACAGCCTGACCGCACTGGGCGGCTTCGTACCGCTGGGCCAGATGATGCTCAACTCCGTGTTCGGCGGCGTCGGCGTCGGTTTCATGAACTTCATGCTTTTCGGCGTGCTGGCGGTGTTTCTGACGGGCTTGATGGTCGGCCGCACGCCCGAGATCTTCGGCAAGAAGGTCGAGAAGCCCGAGATCGTGCTGGCCTCGCTGATCATTCTGCTGCATCCGCTGCTCATATTGGCGCCCTCGGCCTGGTCCATCCTCCACGGCTACGCGCTCGCCTCGCTCGACAATCGAGGCTTCCATGGCCTGAGCGAAATCCTGTACGCCTACAGCTCCGCCGCGGCCAACAACGGCTCGGCCTTCGCGGGCCTGAACGCCGATACGCCCTGGTACCTCCTGAGCCAGGGATTCGTGATGTTGCTCGGTCGCTATCTGCCGATCATCGCGCAGCTGGCGATCGCCGGCTCCTTGCTCGCCAAGCGTCCCGTGCCCGTGGGGCCGGGAACCCTGCGCACGGATACGGCGCTTTTCGGTGCGCTCTGGCTCGCCGTGATTCTGATCGTGGGCGCGCTGACCTTCTTCCCCGTCATGGCGCTGGGCCCGATCGCCGAGCACTTCGCCATGTTGGCCGGCAAGACCTTCTAGGAGATTTCGATGTCGACACAGACTTCACCCCGCTTCGAGGGTCCGACCGGCCCGCATTCGCGCGCGCCGCGCAGCGAGCGGCGGCATACGCCCAAGGCCGACATGCGAGGCATTTATCGGCGCGCCGCGCTGGAGGCCTTCAGCAAGCTCGACCCGCGCCTCATGGTCAAGAACCCGGTCATGTTCGTGGTCGAGGTCGGCACCGTGCTGACCTTGCTGCTGACGATCTGGCCGCAACTCTTCGGCGCGAGCCACGTCGGCCGCAGCTACAACGGCGTGATCACGCTGATCCTCTTCGTCACGGTGCTCTTCGCGAACTTCGCCGAGGCGGTGGCCGAGGGCCGCGGCAAGGCGCAGGCGGACAGCCTCAAGAAGACCAAGGGTGAAACCGTCGCGCACCGCCGCTTGCCGGACGGCGGCTACGAGGACGTCGGCTCCAGCGCGTTGCGGCGAGGCGACGTCGTGCGGGTGGACAGAGGCGAGATGATGCCAGGCGACGGCGAGGTGCTCGAGGGCGTCGCGACCGTGGACGAATCCGCCATCACGGGCGAATCCGCGCCGGTGCTCAAGGAGCCCGGCACGGATATGGCAAGCAGCGTCATCGGCGGCACCCGGGTGGTCTCGGACTTTCTGGTGATTCGCATCTCGGCCGATCCGGGCGAGAGCTTTCTCGACAAGATGATCGCGCTCGTGGAGGGGGCGAACCGCCAGAAGACGCCCAATGAGATCGCGCTCACGGTCATTTTGAGCGTGCTCACGCTGGTCTTTCTGATGGTCGCGATCACGCTCGAGCCGTTCGCCCTCTATTCGCACAATCCGGTCGACACCGCCACGCTGATCGCGCTGCTGGTCTGTCTGATTCCCACCACCATCGGCGGCTTGCTCTCGGCGATCGGCATCGCCGGCATGGACCGCGTGGCCCAGTTCAACGTGATCGCGATGTCCGGCAAGGCCGTCGAGGCCGCGGGCGACATCGACACGCTCATTCTGGACAAGACCGGCACCATCACCTACGGCAACCGCATGGCGGCCGAGTACTTCGGCGTCGGCGGCCATACGGCCGACGAGGTCGCGCGCGTCGCCATGTTGGCGTCATGGCACGATTCGACGCCCGAGGGGCGCTCGGTGGTGGTGCTCTCGACGCGCATGGGCGTCAAACACGACCCGAGCTGGGATGCCGGCGTCGGCCTCGAATTCTCGGCCACCACGCGCATGAGCGGCACGGATCTGCCCGACGGCACCGTGGTTCGCAAGGGCGCGGGCGATGCGATCAAGCGCTTCGTCAAGGAGGAAGGCGGCAACGTGCCCGCCGACCTCGACGCCGCCGTCCGCCAGGTGGCCGAGCAGGGCGGCACGCCGCTCGTCGTCGTGCAGGGCCGCGAGGTCTACGGGGTGATCTACCTCAAGGACACGATCAAGGAGGGCATGAAGGCGCGCTTCGACCAGATGCGCGCGATGGGCATCCGCACGATCATGTGCACGGGCGACAATCCCATCACGGCCCGCGTGATCGCCCTCGAGGCCGGCGTCGACGACTTCATCGCCGAGGCCAAGCCCGAGGACAAGATTCGCGCGATTCGCGACGAGCAGGCCCGCGGCAAGCTGGTCGCCATGACGGGCGACGGCACCAACGACGCGCCCGCGCTGGCGCAGGCCGACGTGGGGCTCGCCATGAACTCGGGCACGCCCGCCGCCAAGGAAGCGGCCAACATGGTGGATCTGGACTCGGACCCCACCAAGCTGATCGACGTGGTGGCGATCGGCAAGCAGTTGCTCATCACGCGCGGCGCGCTCACCACCTTCTCGATCGCCAACGACGTCGCCAAGTACTTCGCGATCATTCCGGCGATCTTCGCCGTCGGCGTGCCCGAGCTCGCCGCGCTCAACGTGATGCACCTCCACAGCCCGCAAAGCGCCGTCGTCTCGGCGCTGATCTTCAACGCGCTCATCATCATCGCGCTGATCCCGCTGGCGCTGCGCGGCGTTCCGTACAAGCCGCGGGGCGCCGAGGCGGTGCTGCGCGAGAACGTGCTGATCTACGGTCTAGGGGGGCTGATCGTGCCCTTCGCC
>DATNPP010000560.1:0-5546 GCA_036703175.1 Oscillatoriaceae cyanobacterium | reverse complement strand
GGATGGGCGCAGCGGGCCGAGACGCTGTAGCGCGTCTCTTCGCCCTGAATGCCCGTGGGGCTGGTCTTGAGGTCGAGCTTCGGCAGCACCGTGAGCGTGCGCTCGCCGAGCACCTCGCCGCCCGCCCGCAGCGCGAGCTGGTAGCGGCCCGCGAGGTCGAACTCGGGGCTTTGATGCAGCGCGCGGCGCAGCATCAAGCCGCTGAAGCGGCGGTTGTCCGCCGGGAAGTTCATCATCCAGTTCAGCTCGGTCCAGGTGTGGGCCGCGAGCAACTGACCATCGCGCACGATCGTCACGAGCGGGTTCTCGACGAGCGAGACGTCGTCCACGAAGAGGTCGTCCGCGCTCGCCACCACGTAGCCGCCGGGCGGCTCGGCGTCGAACGCCAGCGGCGGCGTGGCGACGGGCAGCGCGCCGGGTTGCCAGGAGGTCTCCACGCGGGCCGAAAACGTCCAGGTGTGCACGGTGTCGATGGCGATCGCCAGCACCTGGTCCGGCTGGCGCCAGGTGAGCCGGTACACGTCGAACGCGCCCAAATTGCCCAGCGCCTCGACGCCCACGTCGAGCAGCTCGAGCGCGTCGGTGTTGATCGGGCGCGCCGCGTAGAGCAGCATGGTCGGCAGGCCGTAGGGGTAGGGCCGATCGCTCGGCGCGATCGGCTGGCCGGTGGCCTCGGAGAACAGCATCACCTCGGGCAGCGCGATCTGGCGGGTGATCGGCGCGTCGTCGTGGTCGATGACGGTGCCGGTCGTGTGGTCTTGCAGGTAGACCTCGAACGTGCCCGCGGTGGGCGCCGTGAGGGCCAGGACCAGATCCGGCAAGCCGCCGATGCCCTGGGGGTCGAGATCGAAGGTCAGACGCCCGGCCGTTTCGGCCCGCGGGCACTCCAGCTGCAACGTCGCGTCGGCGTGCTCCGGCAGGCACAGGCGCAGCCCGTCGACACGCAGATTGAGGCGCGGCTTGCCGTCGACCAGCGCCGCCAACAACGCCGTGCGCCAGTGCACGCCGGGGCGCGGCGCCAGGCGCTGATCGCCGATTTGCAGCGTGCGCGCATTGGGCGGCAGCTCGAAGTAGAGCCATCCGAGGCTCTGGCGGTCTTCGTACAGGTGGCGAGGCCCCAGCAGCTGCGGCCAGCCGTCGGCCTCGGCGAATGCCTCGTCTTGGCCGCGCCACACGGCGCGGTTGCCCTGCACCCAGAGCTGCCCGTCGGGCAGCGCCTTCACGGACTCGAGGGTGAGGCCCTCGTTGGGCAGCACCAGGTAGCGCTTGCCCTCGATCTGGTAGACGCCCCAGTGGGGCACGGCCACCGCGCGCTCGGCCATCGAGAGCGAGCCGTTCGGCAGTCGCACCTCGCCGCCGCGCGGCAGGGCCGTCAGCAAATGGCGGAACTGCACGGGGTGCCAGGCGTGGCTGAGATGCTCGGTGAGAATCGCGAGCAGCGCTTCGTCGTCGCCCAGCAGCGCGCGCGGATCGATGCCGCAGCCCTCGCGCACCGCGTCGGCATGGGCGAAGAGATCGCCCACGCGCCAGGTCGGCTGGGTGCGCAGATAAAGCATGACGCGCACGAGGGACTCGATCGCGGGCCCGACGATCGCCGCGTTCGGCAGCAGTTGCTCCGCGAAGCCCGCGAGCTCCTGACGGAGCGCCTTGTCGATCGATTGGGCCTCGGGCTTGCGCAACGGCGCGAGCACGTGCGCCTGGGGATGGAACCAGATCCAGTAGGTGACGAAGTAGCGCACCTGCGGCTCGCGCAGGCTGGCGGGCAATCCGGCGATCGCGAGCAGATGTTCGATCAATCGGCGCGCGTCCGACCGCGGCGGAATCGCCAGGCCCGCTTCGCGCATCGCGGCGGACAAGAACGGCTCGAGTTGCGCGTAGTCGAGATCGAGGCCCACGACTTTCTTGAAGCGCGGCGCGAGATCCGCGAGGCCCGCACCGGATTGCAGCAATCCGAGCAGCGCCGTCAGCGCCAATCGGCGCGCGGTGACCTGCAGGCGCGGGTTGGTGGTGAGCGGCTCGTCCGCCTCCTGCTGAAGCAGAGAAGCGAGCAGCTCGGCCAACTCGGGCATGGCCTCCGTCAGATCGACGTTGGCGAAGGGCAGTTGGGCGTGAGCCGGCCGCGCGGGCTTGAGCGCCTCCAGGCGATCGCTCAGCTGGTGAATGCGCTGCTCGAACGCGGCGCCGGTCAGAAGCTCGGGCATGTAGAAGCGAATATTCCTTCTGGGTACGAAAGTGGCGCCGATGCGGCGCGTAGAAGAGTGTACCGCATTGTTTGAAATCTGTTTAGCCCCGCGAGCGGCCCTCGGCGCCGAAGTTTTTCGTGCAAGGCGGCCGAGCGAGCGCTCCGGCGCGGCGCTAGAATCGCACGCGAGGAGATTGTGCCCGTGACTGAGTACCTCGAAAAGCTGATCCGCGCCGCGCTGCATCCGCCGCTCGCGCAGGCGCTCGTGATGGTGTATTGCCGGCATGTCTGCGAGCCGGAGATCCGCGCGCACCTGCGCCGATTGGTGGCGCACGAGCCCGAATTGCTCAAGCAGTTCGATTCATTGGACGAGCTGCACGCGGAGTTTCCGTTCGGCCAGTTGAGCCGGCTTTCCCTCGACGAGGAGCTCAAGCTGCTCTACTGGCACAACCGCCAGCTGCGCGAAAGCGAGATGCTCACGGAGATTCGGCGCCTGTGCTGGAACAACGCGAGCCTGCTCGGCGAGTTCGATCGTCTGGACAAAGGCCCTTAGAACTGGTCATTTCAGCGTCATGGCGTTATCCTGAGGGGGGGATTGCGAGCCGTCGCGGCTCGCGATACCGACCCGCCCTCGAGGATGCCGCCGTGCAAGAACCTTCCGTTTTCACCCGCAGCGATCTGACGTACAACACGTACCTCAAGGTCGACGAGCTGCTGAAGCTGCAGCAGTGCCAGTCGCAGCCCGTCCACCACGACGAGATGCTGTTCATCATCATTCACCAGAGCTACGAGCTGTGGTTCAAGCTGATCCTCGGCGAGCTGGAGAACGCGGCGGCCTATATGGTGGAAAACAAGGTGCTGCGCGCGCGCCACTTCATTCGGCGCGTGGTCGAGATCCAGAAGCTGCTCGTAAGCCAGATCCACATTCTGGAGACGATGACGCCGATCGAGTTTTTGGGCTTCCGCGATCACCTCAATCCCGCGAGCGGCTTCCAGTCGCTGCAGTTCCGCGAGTTCGAGTTTCTGGCCGGGCTCAAGGATCCGAGCTACTTCGAGCACTTCGAGGATCAAGGCGCGCTCACGGCCCTCAAGCGGCGACTGGACGAGCCGGATCTCTGGGAGCACTTCCAGCGCTTGCTCGGCCGACTGGGCTTCGACGTGCCCGAGGCCGTCGTGCGAGCGGATTCGGCCGAGTCGGACCGCGATCGCCTCTTCGGCGCGCTGCGTCAGATCTACGAGAATCCCGAGCGGTACATGGACGTCTACATGCTCGCCGAGGAGCTGGTCGATCTCGACACGCAGCTGCAGCTCTGGCGCTTCCACCACGTGAGCGTCGTCGAGCGCATCATCGGCGGCAAGCGCGGCACCGGCGGCTCGAGCGGCGTCGGCTATCTGCACAGCACCGTCTCGAAGAAGTGCTTTCCGCTGCTCTGGGAGGTCCGCTCCCACCTCGGCGGCCCCGGCGCCGCGAGCGCGGCCGGTTGCCCGTACCACCACGCGAAGGAGAACGCATGACGACCGCGACGGACCCGTTGCTCGCCTGGCGCGAGGAGTTCCCGATTCTGGCGCGCAAGACGTACCTGGTGAACCACTCGCTGGGCGCGATGCCGCGTTCGGCCGCCAGCTCGTTGCAGGCCTACGCCGACGACTGGTCCACGCAGGGCATCGAGGCCTGGGACGTGTGGTTCCCCATGATCACCGAGGTGGGCGATCGCATTGGCCGCATCCTCAACGCGCCCGCGGGCGCGATCATCATGCATCAGAACGTGTCGACCCTGCAGAGCATCGTGGCGAGCTGCTTCGACTTCAGCGGCCGCAAGAACAAGGTCGTCTACGAGGCGATGAACTTCACGACGGTGCATTACCTCTGGCAGCAGCAAACGCGCCTGGGGGCTCGCGTGCACCTCGTCGGAAGCCCGGACGGCATTCACGTGCCGACTGAGACGATGCTCGCGGCGATCGACGACGAGACGCTCGTCGTGCCGATCTCGCACGTGCTGTTCCAGAGCAACTACCTGCAGGACGCGAAGGCGATCGTCGAGAAGGCGCACCGCCACGGCGCCTACGTCGTGCTGGACACCTATCAGTCCGCCGGCATCGTGCCCGTCGACGTGCAGGATCTCGGCGTCGACTTCGTCGTGGGCGGCTCGGTGAAGTGGCTCTGCGGCGGCCCGGGCGCGGCGTACCTCTACGTGCGCCCCGATCTCGTCTCGCAGTTCCAGCCGCGCCAAACGGGCTGGCTCTCGCACGCCCATCCGTTCGATTTCACGATGGACATGGATTACGCCGAGAACACGATGCGCTTTCTGGGCGGCAGCCCGGGCATGGCGGGCCTCTACGCGGCGCGCGAGGGCTACCGCATCATCCACGAGGTCGGCGTGAGCGCGATTCGGGCGAAGAGCCTGCGCCAGACCCGCTTGCTGATGAGCCTCGCCGAGGAGGCGGGATTGACGATCAAGAACCCGCGCGACGACGCGCGCCGCGGCGGCACGGTTTGTCTGGATTTCGAGGGCTCGGGCCCGGCGTCGAAGGAACTGATTCGGCGCGGTTTCCAGGTCGATCACCGGCCGCAGTGCGGCATCCGCGTCTCACCGCACTTCTACAACACGGACGACGAGTTGCACGCGTTCATGGAGGAGCTGAAGCGCGTACGCGCCGGACGTTAGCGATTCGCGGTCGCCGGGATCGGATCAGGTCCCGGCGGTCTGTTTGACGGACTTCTTGCAGAACTGCAGGGCGTACTGCAGCTCGAAGCCGGCCTGTTCGTACAGCGTCGGATCGCCGTGGCTGTTGGCGCTGGCGGAAAGCCCGATGAAGCGGGGGTCGTGGACGTCCCAGAGCCAGTCGCAGGCCGAGACCAGCAGCGCGCGGGCGATGCCGAAGCCGCGCTGCGGCGCGCTGACGCCCAGGTGATAGATGTAGGCCATGCGGTCTTCGGGATAGAAGAAGGCCGTCACGGCGCCCACGGGCTTGTCCGCCGCGTCGAGCGCCAGGAAGATCTTCATCTTGTCCGGCTCGAACAGGCGCTGCGGGTTGCTCGGCAGGCGGTAATCCGGGAAGCACTCGTGCATGACCATCAGAAACGGCAGCAGATAGCGCGGCTTGAGCTCGCCGATCGTGTAGCCCTCGGCCAACGCGTAGCCGCCGGTGAAGCGCTCGTGGCACTCGTAGACGGCGATACGGCGGTTCTTTTCGTAGCCCAGGCGCTCGATGAACTGCAAGCCGCGGACGTTCCTCGCGCGGACGCCCGCCTCAAGCACATGAACGCCGTGGGCGATCGCGTCCTCCTCGAACTTGCCGAAGAGCGCCGTGCCGATTCCTCGCCGCTGATGGGCCGGATCGACGATCGGGCCTTCCACGTGCA
>DATNPP010000514.1:0-11172 GCA_036703175.1 Oscillatoriaceae cyanobacterium | reverse complement strand
CACCGTGGATGGGACGGGCACGGTAACGGCCCTCAAGGCGGGCGTCGTCACGATCTCCGCGAGCACCGGCGCGACCGGCCTGACGGCGCAGACCCAACTCACCGTGAGCAGCCCCGTGCCCAGCAGCCAGATCGCGGGCATCAGCATTATGCCGTCACACGTCGCGATGAACGTGGGCGACACCTTCTGGCTGCAGGCCCAGGTGCCCACCTGGAGCGGCGGCTACGATCCCAACGTCCAGTGGGAAGTGGGCGATTCGTCGATCGTGAACGTCAGCGTGACGGGACAGATCACGGCGCTGAAGCCCGGAAGCACGACCGTCACGGCGATCGCCGTCTCCTACCTCGGCGCGCAACCGCTGACGGCGACGATTCCGGTGATCGTCAACAACGCGGCCTCGAGCCAATAGGTTATCCTCGGTTTAAAAATGGCCCTCGACACGTCGGAAACCGCGTGGGACGGGCGATAACTCGATAAGCGTCATCGTCGTTCCACTGGAGGCATCATGGGTCTGGAAGTCAATCCGTACCAGACGTCGTCGACCCCATACCGCCCGACAACCGCGCCGCAAGGTGGCGCCGGTTGGAGCATCGGCCTGACGCCTCAGCCTCTCGCCACGCCGGATACGTACAACGCCAGCGATCCGCGGCAGGTGATGCTGGCGACTGCGCAGCAGGGCATCAGCCAGGGGCTGATCGGCCAGAACCAGCTGAGTATCCTTCAGAACGACCTCAACACGCTGACGCCCGGGCAGCTGAACTCGCTGCAGGGCTTGCTCGGCCAGGCGACACAGCCGGTGGAGCAGGTTTTCATTCTCAAGGCGTTCGCCGCGGGCGAGCCCTGGAACAACATCGTCGATTACGCGAACCAGATCCGCGGCCAGCAGGCTCAGACAATCATCGCGGGCTCGACCGTGACCAGCTCTCATGACCTCATCCAGCAGTGGCAAGACGCGTGTGCGCCGACGGTCGTGCAGACCGCCGCGGCCGAAATGGATCCGCGCTACGCCTGGACCCTCCACCATTCCGGCAACGCCTCGAGCATCGATCCGTACGGCTCGGATCAGGCGATCGCGGCCCAGCAGCAGCAGTGGCTGCAGCAGTACGGCGGCGTCGCGGTGCCGCGCGGCCAGAGCGGCGGGACGGGCATCGCGCTGGGCACGCTGCTCAACGCCCAGCTCGGTCCGATCATTCACGCCAGCTACTCCACGCAAGAGGTGAGCGATCCGAACCAGGCCGTCAACCAGATTGCCCAGAACATCAACCAGGGCTTCGACGTGCCGCTGCGCATCTCGTGGAATCCACCGAACGCTGGAGCGGACGACGGCCACTTCGTGCTGGCGATTGGCGCGAAGGGCACGCCGGGCAACTATCAGATTGAGATTCACGACCCCTGGACCGGCCAGACGAACTGGGTGAGCCAGCAGGGCATCGCGAGCAACAGCTTTTCGCCGATCTTCAACACCTACGCGCGCTTGAGCTACTACTATCCGGCCACGCCGGGCGCAGCCGCGCCGATTCCGTCCCCGTCATACGCGTGAACCGGCGCGCGCTGAACCCGGATTTCAGATCCCCGCGCGACTACTTAAAGGAAGGCCTTTCGGGGCCTGACGGTTCGCTGCGTCCCGAACTCGGCGGCGCGTTGGCGGCCGCTTTGGGGCGCGAGTTCTTGCTCGTCGGTATTCCGCTGGACCTCGTCGAGCGCGCGGCGCAAGAGCTCGAGGTGTCGCAGCGGCTCGCCAAGAGTACGCAAGAGTCGCGCGCGAAATTGCAGGAAATCGCCGTCCGGCAGACTTACCAACAGCATCCGCTGCTTGCGCAATTGCTCGGCGCGGCGTTGCCGTTCATCAAGCGCCAGGAGGAGCTCGGGCTTCTGGCCCGGCATTTGCGCCGCGCGGTGATGCTGGCGCAGTTCGAGCGCGTGCTGGGCCCGGCGACGCTGCTGGAGCGACAGCGCTCGGAGCGTCAAAGCGCGGTGCGCAAGTCGCGCAAGAGCGAGACGCACGAGGGGCGATCGCCGCGCAAGCCGGGACCTTCGCGCTGAGCGATCCGCCCGATCTGGTAAAATGGCCATGCTTGAGTGCAGAAAGGCGAGGCCATGTCTCAAGATACCGCCATTCAAAATTCTGCCCGTGAGGCGCTGCGCGAGATCCTGCGCGCCATCGGGGAGGACCCGTCGCGCGAAGGCTTGCTCGACACGCCGGACCGCGTGATCCGTAGCTGGTCCGAGATCTTTGCCGGCTACGGCCAGGATCCGGGCGAGATCCTGGCGCGCACCTTCGAGGACGTGCACGGCTACGACGAGATGATCCTGCTCAAGGACATCCCGTTCCACTCGACCTGCGAGCACCACATGCTGCCCTTCGAGGGCCGCGCGCACGTCGCGTATTTGCCGAAGGAGCGCGTGGTCGGTCTTTCGAAGCTCGCGCGCCTGGTCGAGTGCTACGCACGACGCTTGCAGATTCAAGAGCGCATGACGCGCGAGATCGCGACCGCGCTGATGGCCCATCTGCAGCCGGACGGCTGCGGCGTGGTCATCGAGGCGACGCACGGGTGCATGGTCTGCCGCGGCGTGAAGAAAGAGGGCGCCACGATGGTGACCTCGGCGCTGGAAGGCGAGTTCCGTAACTCCGCGACGCGCGCCGAGTTCATGAGCCTAATCCGCTAGACCTTTTCGGCAAGCGAAAGCAGCAAATCATTGCCCTCTCCCCCGGAGGGAGGGAGAGGGATATTTCACCGCCGTGCAGGCGGTGAAATCGGGAGCGGGGGCGACCCCAGGCCAGCTGAACGTCGCGCCAGCCTACGCGCACCCCGCCGGGCGCTCGGCCACTTGCGCCGCCGAGACCTGGCCTTCGATCGCCGCCTGGAACCGGAAGTTGGGCTTGCGGGCCGCCGTCGCCTCATCCACGCGGCCGATCGGCGCGTTGTGCGGCGCGCTCGTGACCAACTCGGGGTTCGTGGCGATTTCCTCGGCGATCTTGCGCATCGCCTCGATGAATTCGTCGAGCGTCTCGCGGCTCTCGGTCTCGGTCGGCTCGATCATGAGCGCCTCGGGCACCACGAGCGGGAAGTAGACGGTCGGCGGGTGATAGCCGTAGTCGATCAGGCGCTTGGCGATCGCGAGCGTGTTCGCGCCCTGCTTCTTCTGCCACTCGCCCGAGAGAACGAACTCGTGCATGCAGACCTGATCGTAGGCCAGCTTGTACCACTGCATGAGCTTCACGCGCAGGTAGTTCGCGTTGAGCACGGCGTCCTCGCTGGCCTGACGCAATCCGTCGCCGCCCATCGTAATCATGTAGGTCAGCGCGCGCACCAGCATGCCGAAGTTGCCGTAGTAGGCCTTCACGCGGCCGATGCTCTGCGGGCGGTCGAACTGGAGGGTGTAGCGATCGCCGACCTTCTCGACGATCGGCGTCGGCAAAAACGGCACCAGCGCGCGCGACACGCCCACGGGACCCGAACCTGGGCCGCCGCCGCCGTGCGGCGTGGTCATCGTCTTGTGCAGATTGAGGTGCACCACGTCGAAGCCCATGTCGCCGGGACGCACGAGGCCCATGATCGCGTTGAAGTTGGCCCCGTCGTAATACAGCAGGCCGCCGGCGTCGTGGACGACCTTGGCGATTTCCTGGATCTGCTCCTCGAAGAGGCCCAGCGTGTTCGGGTTGGTGAGCATGATGCCTGCAGTCTTTTCGGAGACCGCGGCTTTCAACGCGTCGAGATCCACCTGGCCGTGGGCGTTCGAGGCGATCGTGACGACCTCGTAGCCCGCCATCGCGGCGGTGGCGGGGTTCGTGCCGTGCGCCGAGTCCGGCACCAGGAACTGCGTGCGCGCGTGGTCCTTGCGGCTCTCGTGATACGCCTTGATCATCAGCACGCCGGTGAGCTCACCGTGGGCGCCCGCAGCCGGTTGAAGCGTGATGCGCGCCATGCCCGTCAACTCGGTGAGGTAACGCTCGAGGTCGTGCATCAGCTCCAGGGCGCCCTGCACCGTGCGCTCGGATTGGTACGGATGCAGATTGGCGAAGCCCGGCAGGCGCGCCATCTGTTCGTTCACCTTGGGGTTGTACTTCATGGTGCACGATCCGAGCGGGTAGAACCCACCGTCGATGCAGTAGTTCATCTGCGAGAGGCGCGTGAAGTGGCGCACCACCTCCGGCTCGCTCATGCTCGGCAGAGGCAGCGGCGACTGGCGGCGCATGCTTTCAGGCAGCAGTTCGGCCGTATCCCGCACAGGGACGCCGGCCGCCGGCACGCGCATACCACTGCGACCGGGGCGACTCTTCTCGAAGACCAACTTTTCCATGGAATGCCCAGAACTTTCTGTCAGCGCGGGGAATGAAGAAAACTGCGCCATCCTACCAGGCCCGAGCGTTTTCCCGCAATGAGCGCCCGGCGTGCTAGAATGGGGCAGCCAAGGAGGATTTCATGCCGATTTACGAGTACCGTTGCCATGCCTGCGACAAGCGCTTCGAAGCGTTCCTCACCTCCAGCTCGGAGCAGGCCGTTTGCCCCCAGTGCCACGGAACGAAGCTGCAAAAGCTCATGAGCACCTTCGCGGCGAGCGTCGCGGGCGGCTACAAGGCCACGCAGGCGACTGTAAGCTCGCAGAGTGAGCCTCCGAAGTCCGGCGGCTGCGGCGGCGGATGTAGCTGCCACTAGGCCGGTCTCGGCACCATTTTACCTTTTTTTTGAACCGCGGCGGTGAAACACCGCCGCGGTTTAATCATTCGAGCGCCTGTTAGCAAAATCACACGCGTTTGTGATACAGTTCGCGTTTCTGAGCAAGCGATCGCCGTACAATTGAAGCAGTTATCATCAGACACATTCATGGAAGCAAGCTTACGCTTCAGCGGCCGATAACCAATTCATAACCGTCCCTTGCTCGAGGAACCCGATGGAAACGATCTCACGGCAGCCTCTTAGCGTTCCATCTTCTGGCGCCGCCGCTTTGGGCCCGAGCGCCGGGGCGCCGCGCTCGCCCTTGGCGCGCATGCCGTTCCTCGATCGCACCACGCGCACGAACCGATTCCTGATGTGTGCGGTGGACTCAGGCCTCGTATATTTGTCCGCACTGTTGTCGTGGCGCGTGATCTTCGGCGGCTTCAACGGCACCTACATGACCACGGCGATCGCCATCACCTTGCTGATTCAGGGCGCGACGCTGTTTGGCGCCGTGTACATGATTCGCGCCTGGACTCGCTGGCAGCTGATGTACGAAGGCACCAAGATTCTGGGGGCGAGTGCGCTGCTGCTGGTGCCGTTGCGCTGCTTGATGCCGGACGTGAGCTTTCACGCCGGTTTGCTGACCTTGCTGTTTGCGGGTTTCGCGCTGGTGGGTTGGCGCCTGGCCTTTTTCGAGGCGTTCCGCAAGGCCGTCACGATGCGCCTGGCCGTCACTGACGACGTGGCGCAGGAGTTGATGCGCGTTTCGGGCTCTAACGTGAGCCGCAAGAACGGGCTCGAGATTGTGGGGATCGTGGGTCCGGCCGCGACGCCGGCCGGCACGGAATCGGACGGGCCATGGGCGCTGTTGAACCTGGATGCCGCGCCGCAGGTCGATGCCGTGATTGTCGGCGCGCAGCATGCCGAGATGGGCACGGTCTTGCCGGCCGGGATGCCCACGCTGCCCTTTGTGGCCGCCTACGAGAATCTCAGCGCGCGCATTCCGGTGGATCACATCGACGAGACGTGGTTCGTTCGCAGCGACGCGCTCGAACAGCGCTTCGCGTTTCGTATCGGCAAGCGCGTGCTCGATTGCGTGGTCGCGTTTTTCGGCCTGTGCTTCACGGCCCTGATTCTGCCCTTTGTGGCGCTTGCGATCAAGCTGGCTGATCCCGGCCCGATTTTCTACTCGCAGGCGCGCGTCGGGCGGCTCGGCAAGGAGTTCCGCATGTACAAGTTCCGCACGATGCGGGTAGATGCGGAGAAGGACGGCGCCGTCTGGGCGGCCGTCAACGACCAGCGCGTGACCAAGGTGGGTGCCTTTTTGCGTCAGACGCGACTCGACGAGCTGCCGCAGTTCTGGAACGTGCTCAAAGGCGAGATGAGCCTGGTGGGGCCGCGCCCGGAGCGCCCGGAGTTCGTCTCGATGCTCAGCCAGGCGATTCCTTTCTACGATCGGCGCCACGCCGTTCTGCCGGGCGTCACGGGCTGGGCGCAGGTCATGTTTCCCTACGGCGCGTCCGTCGAGGACGCCAAAGAGAAGCTGCAGTACGATTTCTACTACGTCAACAATCGAAGCTTTTACCTCGACCTCAAGATCCTGTTTCGGACCGCGTTCGTGATGTTGCGGAAGTTCGGTGGGCGTTAAGCGGAACTCGGAAGCACTTGCGTTGCGCGTGGCCCTGGTGATCACGCGGGGCGACAGCATTGGCGGGGCACAAGTGCACGTGCGCGACCTCGCGCTGGCGCTTTTGGCGCTCGGGCACGAGGTCCGCGTGATGATGGGCGGCATGGGGCCTTTCGCGGACGAATTGGCCGCGGCGAGCGTGCCGTACGAGGTGATTCCGGATCTGGTGCATCCGCTGCACCCGCAGAAGGATTTACTTGCCTCGCTGCGCCTTTGGCGTGCGATTCGTCAGTACGCACCTGACGTGATCGCCGCGCATTCGAGCAAGGCGGGGATTCTCGCGCGGCTCGTGGGCGCGATCGCGCGCATACCGACGGTGTTCACCGTGCACGGGTGGGCGTTCACCGAGGGCGTTGCGGCGCCGCGTCGCTTTTGCTTCCGCCTGATTGAGCGCCTCGTCGCCCCGCTTGCGGCCCGGATCATTTGCGTGTCGGAGTATGATCGTTCGTTGGCGCTGCGCTGCGGTGTCGCGCGCCCGGCGCAACTCGTGACGATTCACAACGGCATTCCCGACGTGCCGATGGTCTGGCGGGCAAAACCGGGCGACGAGCCGCCACGCGCCGTGATGGTGGCGCGCATGGCGGCGCCTAAGGACTTCGAGACGGTCTTGCATGCGGTCGCTCAGGTACCCAGCCTCGCCCTGGATCTGGTCGGCGACGGCCCCGACCGTGTGCGCCTGGAGTGGCTCGCGCGCGTGCTCGGCCTGCAAGAGCGGGTGGTGTTCCACGGCCATACGCCGCGCGTGCACGAGATTCTCGCGCGTGCTCAAGTGTTCGTGCTTGCGTCGCGCTACGAGGCGTTTCCGCTCAGCATTCTCGAAGCGATGCGCGCGGGGCTGCCGGTCGTGGCGACGGATGTGGGTGGCGTGCAGGAGTCCGTCGCGCACGGCGAAACCGGTTTTCTCGTCCCCGCGCGCGATGTCGCGGCGCTGGCCCAGCGCCTGCGGGAATTGTCGGCCGATGCGGGGCTGCGTCAGCGTCAGGGGGGGCAGGGCCGCGCGGCGTTCGAGGCGCGTTTTGTGCAGTCGCGCATGGTCGCCGACACGCTCGCGCAATACCGGGCCGCGTTGGAGCGCCCCAGCCAGTTGCATCACCCGGCCGACCGGCAGACCGTGGTGCAGAGTTGACGCAGCCCGGCGGGGTATGATGCTGTTGCACCGCGTCTGGCGAAGATTCCGAAGAGCACTGCCTTTGATACCCTCGATGCCGAAGCCTGAGCCCTCATTCGATTGCGCTGGGTCGCTTTCGTCGTGACACTCTCGTTGCGTGCCCTTTTTGCGAACGCGGCCAAGGTGTTCGCCGGTAACGTGGGACTATCGGCGATCGCCTTCGGCCAAAGCGTGCTGATCGCCAAGGCGCTCGGCCCCTCCGAGCTTGGCGTGTGGGGGGTCATCACGAGCTTCACTGCCTTGATGAGCGGCATCATCGGCTTTCGCGTTTCGGAGCCATTCACCCGCTACCTGGTCGAGTTCAAGGAACGGCGAGATTTCGACGCACTCCGGCTACTGATGGCGACCGTGCTGATGCTGATCCTGTTGACAGGAGTTGTCGTGCTTGGCGCGGTCGGTTTGATTGGTCCGAGAGTCAGCCCACAGCTGGCAGAGGCGCCCCTGGCGACCTGGCTTTATGCCGCCACGGTATTGCCCGGCGCGATCGACACGACGTGGTACTGCGTGGCACGGGATCAACGTGCATTCGGCGAACTCACCTTGCTGCCCCTCGTCTTCGCTTTGCTGCAACTCGGCGCGGTCGTCGCCTGTCTCGTTCTGCACCACTTCGACCTGGTGATGCTGGCGGTCGTGATCCTTGCGATAGGTGTGGTGCAGACGATCGCGAAGATCGCTTCACAAGCACGCATAATGCATCGCGCGTACGGTATACGCTTTCGGGAGCTGCCGTACTTTTCCGTGCGGCGGCAAATTGCCGAGTTGCGAGGCTTCTGGTCCTTCATCGGCACCACGTATTTCACGAGCACATTGTCGACCATCATCAAGAGCGGCGACATGGTTCTGCTCGGCCAGTTCAGTCGCGGCGCTTCCCTCGGTTACTATCGCCTCGCTAAGGGGCTCGTATCTACCGCACAAATGTTAGTGCTTCCCTTGTCGACACTCGTCTATCAAGACTTCAACGAACTGCTGGCTGCGCGTCGTTACAGCGAAATCTCCAGGACCACACGGCAGTTGATGAGGCTTTGGGTACCGGCGATGATCGCTCTTGTCGCTATGGTTTCGATCGCTGCCGGTCCTGTGATCAATCACGTTTACGGCGTTCGCTATGCTCCTGCGGCGCCGCTGTTCGTGATTCTGTTTACCGGTGTCGGTTTCTCGATGATGCTTTTTTGGGCGACGCCCCTGCTCCTCGCGCTCGAGCAAACGTTTCGCCAACTCGGCTTGACCGTGGTGACCAGTCTTCTGTTCGTTGCTGGTGGTGTCATGCTTGTGCCGCGTTTCGGACCTACAGGGATGGCAATCGATCTCGGCACGTTGTGGACGCTATCTCAATTAGGCGCTGTCGCGATTGCGTTTCGGGGGCTGCGCGAGTGTTTGAACAGCAGCAACGAGCAATTCACTGAAGTGGCCGCGTCTCCGAACTAGTTTCGCACCCCGGACCGAGCACCTCAGAGAAATAAGCGCTTTCCCAATGCCCGAAGTCGAAGCGCGCGACCGAGTCTGCGGCGCGCTCGCGCATCTGTCTGCGTAGCTCATCGCTTTCCAGCAAGTCCCGGATCGCTGTGTAGAAATCGTCCGGCGTCCGTGCAAGAAAGCCATTCTCCCCTTGCCTAACGAGTTCTTGGTTGAATCCGGTGTCTGAAATTACCACCGGCACTCCCGCCGCAAGCGCTTGGATTGCCTTGAATCCGGCCTTGGCCTGTGCGCGGGCCGAATTGTCGAGCGGCATCAGCAGGACGTCTAAGAGCCCGAAATAGTCGCGCTCGAGCGGCAAAGACCATAGGACGTTGTCGACAGGAAACGCGCGCTCGCGTGGTGTGTAGGGGACGTCGGCAACGACCACGAAGCGCAAACGGTCGGGATATTCGGCAAAGAGTCGGGAGAGTGGCCTCTCGATTTCTGAAAGGTAAGCCAAGCCACTGCTTGAGCCAACCCACCCGATCGTGAAGCGCGACGTGTCTTTAGTAAGCCGCGATGGTTCCCGAAAGGCTTGCCAATCGATGAGCGTTGGAATTCGAACGAGCTTCGGTGCGATGCTCGGGTCGGCGTTAACCGCTTCATCCTGCAACGCGGCCACGGAGACAATGATCCTGTCGGCCTGAGCCAAGGCACATCGAAAGCGAGATCTTGAGTCGCTGAGATCTGCGTCGCCATAAATGCGATCGTCGTAGTCGAGCACCACCCATTTGCCCTTCAGCAAGGGCCATATAAAGTGCGGCGGAAGATACTTCTGGAATACGATCGTATCGGCGAGTCGCGATCGCGACACCAGCCTCATGATGAAATAGGCCTTCTCTAGTACGCTGGCTTCTTGATATGCGTTTCGGCGACTATAGAGCAGGGCCGTACGCGCACCCTTCGAGGCCAGTCGTTCCGCCCACTTGTACGCGCGATAGCGCGCGGAAGCCATTATTTCCGAATACCTGCAAACAAAAAGAATCATGCCTTCCGTACGACGAAGGTCATCGTTCGACCCCTGAATGGGTATAGCAGCATCTTTAGAAGGCCTGGGTGTGTGGGAACCGTGCGAACAGGCGCCGAAACATCGCCTGCATTAGTGGGCTGCGGGCCGCCAGAGCCGACCAACTGTCGTCGAAGTTTCAGCAGGGGGGCTGCAATCGAGCCGTCAATCCAGTAATCGAACTGAACCACTTCTAGGTCGGCCGCGTCGAAGTAGCGCCGCAGCGTTTTGGGAGTAAAGTGATACAGATGGAACGGCAGCCTCAGCCCCTCCCAGGCGGGGCCTGCGAGCCGTGCGTTCCAACTGCCGAAATCTGGCAGGCGGATCACGGCGATTCCACCCGGCTTCAAGATACGGCGAATGAGATTCAACTCCTGTTTCGGGCTCTTCACGTGCTCAAGGACGTGGGACATCATAATGGCGTCGAACTCTGCGTCTCTGACAAATCCGCTCGCTATGGCGCTCGCCACATCTCCAATATGGATCGGCGCGCCGGTGAGTTGGTGCGCGCTCTCGGCAGCATCGTTGGAGAACTCGATGCCCTTTATCGAGAATCCACTTCGTCTTGCCAACTCCAGGAAATAGCCTGTGGCACAACCAATTTCCAGCAACGTGCCAATGCTTTGTTCGGCCAAAACATAATCCAAAAGGAATGCCTTGTTTGCAATGAGGCGCTCGCGCACATCTTCGCTTGCCCCGAGCAGGTTGCTCGATTCGAGGTGGTCGGTAAAGTACGACTTTCCATAGAGCTTAGTGAACTCGTCATCATCCGGGCGCGGGGAGAGAAAACTGAGGCCGCATCCAACGCAGGAGACGATTTGATAAGGCTCGACGTTCATGCGTCGCGTTTGGCGTGTACCGCCACAAAAGTCACATTGGGTGACGGGAACGAATGCCATTGGCCTTTCCTAATTCAGGTAAGGGACCGCATGCACCAGCACGGCCGCGTTCCCGGCTCGCCTGGCAAATGACGGCGCGCCTCACTGTGTACCCTTGCCAAAGGCAATGATACCACGGACACTGTGCCAAAGGTAGATACCTTCATTGGTTGCGGCCCCGTATAGCCGCGAAAGCCCTCCGAGCGGGGTATACAATAGTCGCCTCACAAGTGCTAAACTGAATCTATGCGCAAGTCCCAGCCAGAGCACGCCGCGATGAAGATCCTACTCGTTACCGGCATCTTTCCGCCTGATAT